>NZ_JABWQX020000008.1 GCF_014268655.2 Pseudomonas marvdashtae | reverse complement strand
CACCGAGCCTAGGCGAGGTGCCGAGTGGTGGGGCAAAAGCGTTTTGCTTACTTTTGCGCTTCCCAAAAGTGAGCCGCTGTAAGAGCGGAACCGTCATCAGCCGTTACCGAAGCAATGGATATGCACACGAGTGAGCAGCCCCAAAGGGCATCAAACCCTAAACCGCCCCACCAAAGTCTGCAAATGAACCCCCAACCGCGCCAGTTCAGCACTGGAGGCGGCAGTCTCTTCACTGGACGACGCCGTCTGCTCCGACACATCACGCACATTCAGCACGCTACGGTTGATCTCCTCAGCCACCGCGCTCTGCTGCTCAGCCGCCGCAGCGATCTGCTGGTTCATCGACTGGATCGCCGAAACCGTACGAGTGATGTTCTCCAGCGAGCTCCCGGCACGGCGGGTCAGTTCGACGCTGCTGTCGGTCAGGCTACGGCTGTTGTCCATGATGGTCGCGACCTGTTCGGTGCCGTTTTGCAGGCCGACGATCAGTTCTTCGATTTCTTCGGTGGACTTCTGAGTGCGCTGGGCCAGGCTACGGACCTCATCGGCCACCACGGCGAAGCCTCGTCCGGCTTCACCGGCACGGGCGGCTTCGATGGCGGCGTTGAGGGCCAGCAGGTTGGTTTGCTGGGCCACGGACTTGATCACGTCCAGGACGCTGCCGATCTTGTCGCTTTCGCGCTTCAAATCGCCCATGGCGGTGGTGGAGTTACCGACTTCCCGCGCCAGGCGTTCGATCTGGGCGATGGCTTCGCCGACGACTTTGTCGCCTTCGCGGGCCTGTTGGTCGGCGGCGACGGCGGCTTCGGAGGCTTCCTCGGCGTTGCGCGCCACTTCCTGCACCGTGGCGGTCATTTCATGCATGGCGGTGGCGACCTGATCGGTCTCGATCTTTTGGCTGTTGACCCCGGCACTGGTCTGTTCGGTCACCGCCGAGAGCTGTTCAGCGGCGCTGGCGATCTGGGTGACGCCTTCACCGATACCGCCGATCAACTGCCGCAAGCCTACGGTCATGCGTTGCATGGCACGTTGCAGTTGGCCGAGTTCGTCGCGGCGTTCGGAGGTTAGGTTGTGGGTCAGGTCGCCCGCGGCGACGCGTTCTGCCACCTTCAAGGTCTCATCCAGCGGGCCTACGATCTGTCGGGTAATCAGCAGGGCGGCGATTACGCCGAACAGCAGGGCCAGGGCGGCCGCCACTACCAGCAGCATCTTGGCTTGGGCGACGTCGTGGTCGCGCACGGCTGTCTGTGACACGGTCAGCTTCTGGCTGGAATCGATCAGCACTTGGCCTTGCTCAGCCATGCGCTGCTGCGCGGCGGCGTTATCGATCTGCGAGTCACGGAACTGGGCGACTGCGGCGCGGTAGAGATTGAACGAGTCGTTGGCCTGTTGAAGGCTATCGGCATGCTCTTCAGGCAACTGGGCTGGCAAGCGTGCCAGTAGTTTCAGGGCATCGGTGATTGCATCGATGGCCGGCTGCTGGGCTTCGTTTTTGCCGCTGTAGGTGTAGCCGCGAACCTGATAACGGGCCTGTTGGATCGCTTTGCTCAGGGCCACCACGCTGTTGAATTGGGTGACGTCGCCGCCCTGCAACAGCGCTTTTTCCACCTCGGCGACGCGAGCCACGGCGCTATCGGCGCTGGCGCCCAGCTTGCTGCGGGCGTCTTCGCGGTTGACGGTGGCGCTGGTCATTTGGGCGAAGGCGCTTTTATATTCGGCAACGGCAGCCAGTTGTGTGTCGATCAGCGCCACATCAGCCGGCTGCTCAATCGAATCACGAGCAGTTTTCAGCCCGGCTTCGAGCCTGCCAAGCAGATCGTTGACCTGTTGCGGCCCTTTCTCGCCTCGCGTGGTGTTGTAGTCGATGCTGGCCAGGTTCAAGTCTTTGCTCAAGTCGTTGAGACTGGCAATGAACCCCAGCTTGTCACCCCGGCTGATGACATTGCCCAGGCCGGACCAACCGGTGAACGCGATCATCAAGGTAAGGAACAGCACCAGGCCGAAGCCTGCACCGAGTTTGCGATTAACGCTTACATTTCCCAGACCCTGGGCAAGCCACCGGAACATGCTGATACTCCCTTGGAGCGTTGAATTGGTTTTATGGGGACTGTATCGGCGGCTTGGGCGGGATCTGTAGAAAATAGACACGGTGGGGTTTTTTTCGTGGTTTTATGCCCGCCCTTTTGGTCAGACCTTGAAGCGTCCTACCAGCGTTTGCAAATGGCCCCCCAACCGCGCCAGTTCAGCGCTGGAAGCGGCGGTTTCTTCACTGGAAGCGGCTGTCTGTTCGGACACGTCGCGAACATTCAGGACGCTGCGGTTGATCTCTTCGGCCACGGCGCTCTGTTGCTCGGCCGCGGCGGCGATCTGTTGGTTCATCGACTGGATCGCCGAGACGGTGCGGGTGATGTTTTCCAGTGAGCTCCCGGCACGGCGGGTCAGTTCGACGCTGCTGTCGGTCAGGCTGCGACTGTTGTCCAGGCTGGACGCGACCTGTTCGGTTCCGGTCTGCAGGCCAAGGACCAGTTGCTCGATTTCTTCGGTGGACTTCTGGGTGCGCTGGGCCAGGCTGCGCACTTCGTCGGCCACCACTGCGAAACCACGCCCGGCTTCACCGGCCCGGGCCGCCTCGATGGCCGCGTTGAGAGCCAGCAGGTTGGTTTGCTGGGCCACGGACTTGATCACGTCCAGGACGCTGCCGATCTTGTCGCTTTCGCGTTTGAGGTGGCCCATGGCTTCGGTGGAATTGCCCACCGCGTTGGACAGGCGCTCGATCTGGGCGATGGCTTCGCCAACCACCTTTTCGCCTTCGCGAGCCTGCTGGTCCGCGGCGACCGTCGCTTCGCTCGCTTGCTCGGCATTACGCGCCACTTCCTGCACCGTGGCGGTCATTTCGTGCATGGCGGTGGCGACCTGGTCGGTTTCCACTTTCTGGCTGTTGACTCCGGCGCTGGTCTGTTCGGTGACGGCGGAAAGCTGTTCGGCGGCGCTGGCGATCTGCGTGACGCTGTCGCTGATGCTGCCGATCAAGTGCCGCAGGCCCACGGTCATGCTCTGCATGGCACGTTGCAGTTGGCCCAGTTCGTCGCGGCGCTCGGAGCTGAGGTTGTGGGTCAGGTCGCCTGCCGCCACGCGTTCGGCGACCTTGAGGGTCTGCTCCAGCGGGGTGACGATCTGCCGGGTGATCACCAGGGCGGCGATCACGCCGAAAAGCAGGGCCAACGCGGCGGCCGAGATCAGGAAGAGGTTGGCTCTGGCGGCCTCGTGGTCGCGCACTTCCGTTTGGGACAGCGTGATGTCCCTACTGGCCCCGCGTAGCACAACCCCCAAGTCGGACATGCGCTTGATGGCGACAGCGCTGGCGGCCTGGGCTTCATGGAACTGGCTGACCGCGGCACGATAGGCCTTGAACGACTCGCTGGCCTGTTGCAGGTTGGCAGCGTGTTCAGCGGGCAGTTGGGCCGGCAGGCTGCCGAGCGCTTTCAGCGCGTTATCGATGGCATCCAAGGCCGGCTGCTCGGCATCGGCCCGGCCGCTGTAGGTGTAGCCGCGAACCTGATAGCGGGCTTGCTGGATGGCCTTGCTCAGGCTCACCACGCTGTCGAGTTGAGCGGCGTTCTCGCTTTGCCGTATGGCGCTTTCAACGCTGGCGACTCGGGCCACGGCGTTATCGGCGCTGGCGCCCAGTTTGCTGCGCGCATTCTCGCGGCTTACGGTGGCGCGGACCAACTCGGCAACGACAGCCCTGTACTCGGTAATAGCCGCCAGTTGCTTGTCGATGAGCGCCACGTCGGCCGATTGCTCGATAGATTGGCGGGCAGTCTGTAGCCCAGGCTCCAATTTACCGAGCAGATCGTTGAGATCACCTGGACCTTTCTCGCCGCGGGTCGCGTCGTAATCCATGCGCGCGGAGCGCAGGTCCTTGGTCAAGTCGTTCAGGCTGGCGATGAGTCCCAGCGTGTCGCCGTGGGCAATCACCTTGCGCAGGCCGGTCCAGCCGGTGAAGGCGATCATTACGGTCAAGAGCAGTACCAAGCCAAAACCGAAGCCGAGTTTGCGATTAACGCCTACGTTACCTAGCCATCGGAACATGCCGGTACTCCCTTGAAGGGCGGAACTGCTTTTTATGGTAGTTCTATCGACACGTTTCGGGAGGAACTGGAGAGATTAGCTAAATAAGTTTGTAACAGCGTAGCAAGCTACGGAGATCAGAACAGGCGTGAGAGCAGCGCCGTTACTGCGGTCTCGACCCGCAGGATCCGCTCGCCCAGCTGCACCGGTTGCAAACCGGCCTTGCCCAGCAGGTCGACCTCGTAGGGGATCCAGCCGCCTTCGGGGCCGATCGCCAGCGTGACCGGTTCCGTCAGTGCCCGAGGGCAGGGCGGGTGATCGCCAGGGTGACCGACCAGGCCGAGGGTGCCTTCGACGATGGCCGGCAAGCGGTCCTCGACGAAGGGTTTGAAGCGTTTTTCGATGATGATTTCAGGCAACACGCTGTCCCGGGCCTGCTCCAGCCCCAGGATCAGTTGCTCGCGAATGGCTTCTGGCTCCAGGAACGGCGTCTGCCAGAAACTCTTTTCCACGCGATAGCTGTTGACCAGGATCACGCGCGGCACGCCCATGGTCGCAACGGTCTGGAACACCCGCCGGAGCATTTTCGGACGCGGCAATGCCAGCACCAGTGTCAGCGATAATTTGGCTGGCGGTGGCTGGTCGAGAGTCACTTGCAGTTCGGCTTCGCGAGCTTCCAGGCGCAACACCTGGGCGGTGCCCATCAGCCCGCCGATGCGCCCGACCCGCAAGCTGTCACCGACAGCGCTGCGGTGGACTTCCTGCATGTGGGTCAATCGGCGATCGCTCAAGATGACCCGGTCCGGCCCGATGAAATCGGCCTCTTCGAGCAGCAGCAGGTTCACGCTTGGGTCGCTGGCGGCTGGTCGTTGTGGTCGTCCACGGGCTGGTCTTCGGGCTCTTCTTCCCGGCGCTTGCGCACCAGGCCACCGAACAGGATGCCGATCTCGAACAGCAGCCACATCGGCACGGCCAGCAAGGTCTGGGAGAAAATGTCTGGCGGGGTCAGGATCATGCCGACCACGAAGCAACCGATGATCACGTACGGCCGGATCTTCTTCAGGTAGGCAACGTCCACCACGCCGATCCACACCAGCAGCACCACCGCCACCGGGATTTCAAACGCCACGCCAAAGGCGAAGAACAGCGTCATGACAAAATCCAGGTAGCTGGTGATGTCGGTCATCATCTCGACGCCTGCCGGGGTGGCGGCGGCGAAGAACTTGAAGATCAGTGGAAACACGAAGAAATAGGCGAAGGCCATGCCGGTGTAGAACAGCAGGATGCTCGACACCAGCAGCGGCACGGCGATGCGTTTCTCATGCTTGTACAGGCCCGGCGCGATGAATCCCCAGATCTGATGCAGAATCACCGGGATCGCCAGGAACAGCGAGACCATCATCGTCAGCTTCAGCGGCGTCAGGAACGGTGATGACACGTCGGTGGCGATCATCGTCGCGCCTACCGGCAAATACTCACGCAGCGGCGTGGAGACGAAGGTATAGATCTGCTGGGTGAAGGCAAACAGCCCGGCGAAGATGACGAAAACCGCCGCGACGCAACGCAGCAGGCGGGTGCGCAACTCGGTGAGGTGCGATACCAGCGGCATCGGCTGGTCGTTTTCAGGGATAGCGCTCATGGGGCTCGCGGCGGCAAAGTAGCATCGTGGGGAGTCACAGTCGTCGTGGTTGCCGGTTCAACCGGTTTTGCCGGTTCAGCGGCCACTGGCGCAGCTTCGACAGCCGGTGCCTGGGGAGCAATGGTCGGCTCGGCGACGGGCTGGACCGGCGTCGGTTCCTGCTGGGTCGGTGTGAAGATCTTCCGTGCTTCCTGCTCCAGCGAGAGGATGTGTTCGTTGTGCAGTTGCCGACGAATGTCGTCGGCACCGATTTCACGTTCAACTTCCTGTTTGATCGCATTGAAGCTGCGCTTCAGGCGCCCGATCCAGAGACCGGCGGTGCGCGCAGCACCCGGCAGGCGCTCGGGGCCCAGTACCAGCAGGGCGACGAGGCCGACGAGCAGCAGTTCAGTGAAGCTGATCCCAAACATTAGTCAGTGCTCACGAGTCTTTGCGGGTTGGCTCTTCGACTTTCTGGGCCTGCACGTCGATGGTATTCGGTGCGTTCACAGGCTGGGCGGCCTGCGGATGCACCGGTTGGGCCGGCTGTACCGGTTGAGCCTGGGCGGTGGTGTCGGCCGGTTTTTCGTCATCGTTCATGGCTTTGCGAAAGCCCTTGATCGACTCGCCGACATCGGTGCCGAGGTTTTTCAGTTTCTTGGTGCCGAACACCAACACCACGACAACCAGAATGACGACCCAGTGTTTCCAGTCAAAGATACCCATGTGGCTACTCCTCAAAAAATGATCAGGCGGACGGGCGCGAGGCTTTCTCGACGTGCCCGGACAGACCGAAGCGACGGTCCAGTTCATCCAGTACGGCCTGCGGATGCTGCCCCAGTTGGGCCAGCATGACCAGGCTGTGGAACCACAGGTCGGCGGTCTCGTAGATCACGTCGCTGCAGTCGCCGCTGATGGCGGCGTCCTTGGCGGCGATGATGGTCTCGACCGATTCTTCGCCGACCTTTTCCAGAATCTTGTTCAAGCCCTTGTGGTACAGGCTGGCGACATAGGAGCTGTCGGCCGCGGCGCCTTTGCGCTCTTCCAGCACCTGGGCCAGGCGGGTCAGGGTGTCACTCATGGGAATGTCCTGGATAGATGGCGTGCGGGTCCTTGAGCACCGGGTCGACGGTTTTCCAGTCGCCGTTCTCGAAGACGCGATAGAAGCAGCTCTGCCGGCCGGTGTGGCAGGCGATTTCGCCAACCTGTTCGACCATCAGGATGATGACGTCGCCGTCGCAATCCAGGCGCATCTCGTGCAAGTGTTGTACGTGCCCGGACTCCTCGCCCTTGCGCCACAGTTTGCCACGGGAGCGTGACCAATAGATGGCGCGGTTCTCGGCGGCGGTCAGTGCCAGCGCTTCGCGATTCATCCAGGCCATCATCAGCACGCGCCCGGTCTTGTGATCCTGGGCGATCGCCGGAACCAGTCCGTCAGCGTCCCACTTGATCTCGTCCTGCCAGTTTTTCATCTTCGACTCCGACCATGGGCCGCGCACTTCGAATCGGCGGGCCCAGCGTTGAAACAGTGTGCCAGCGAGAACCGGTGATGGCTATCGGCGAACGACCAGATACAAACCCACGGCCACCATGATGCCGGCGGGCCAATGACCCAGTTCGCTCAGTGGGCCGCCGGCCGCGAGCACCGCGCCGCCACCCAGGTGGGCTGCGCCGAGCAGGCGCAGGAACCAGTCGTCCCGACGGCGTTTCCACGGTGGAGCAGGATCGTGGGCGTGGGGCTGGGACATGCGCTCGAGCAGGTCGCGGGTCATGTTGGCCAGGTGCGGAAGTTGTTCGAACTGGCTCTGCACGTTGCCCAGCAAGGTCTTCGGGCTCATCCGCTCGCGCATCCAGCGCTCGAGGAACGGCTGTGCGGTGTTCCAGAGATCCAGGTCTGGGTAGAGCTGGCGGCCGAGGCCTTCGATGTTCAGCAGGGTTTTTTGCAAGAGCACCAGTTGCGGCTGGACTTCCATGTTGAAGCGGCGCGCGGTCTGGAACAGGCGCATCAGGACCTGGCCGAAGGAAATATCTTTTAACGGTTTTTCGAAGATCGGTTCGCACACGGTGCGGATCGCCGCTTCGAACTCGTTGAGTTTGGTCTCGGCCGGCACCCAGCCAGAATCGATGTGCAACTGCGCAACGCGGCGATAATCACGCTTGAAGAAGGCGAACAGATTGCGCGCCAGGTAATCCTGGTCCTCGGGGGTGAGGCTGCCGACGATGCCGCAGTCGATGGCGATGTATTGCGGACTCCACGGCTGCACGGTGCTGACGAAGATGTTGCCCGGGTGCATGTCGGCGTGGAAGAAACTGTCGCGGAACACCTGGGTGAAGAAAATCTCCACGCCGCGTTCGGCGAGCAGTTTCATGTCGGTGCGCTGGTCGGCCAGGGTCGCGAGGTCGGTGACCTGGATGCCGTAGATGCGCTCCATCACCAACACTTTCGGCCGGCACCAGTCCCAATAGACTTGCGGGACGTAAAGCAGCGGCGAGCCTTCGAAGTTACGGCGCAACTGGCTGGCGTTGGCGGCTTCGCGCAGCAGGTCGAGTTCGTCGAAGATGGTTTTTTCGTAGTCCTGGACCACGTCCACCGGGTGCAGCAGGCGCGCATCGGCCGACAGCCGCTCGGCGGCGCGCGCAAGGATGAACAGCCAGGCCAGGTCCTGGGCGATGATCGGCTTGAGGCCCGGGCGAATCACCTTGACCACCACTTCCTCACCCGTCTTGAGTTGCGCGGCGTGAACCTGGGCGACCGACGCCGAGGCCAGGGGCTCGACATCGAAACGGCTGAAGACTTCGCTGATCTTCTTGCCCAGTTGCTCTTCGATCAGCGCCACCGACAGCTTGGAGTCGAACGGCGGTACGCGGTCTTGCAGCAGCATCAGTTCGTCGGCGATGTCTTCGGGCAGCAGGTCGCGACGGGTCGAGAGAATCTGTCCGAACTTGATGAAGATGGGGCCCAGGTCCTGCAAGGCCAGGCGCAGGCGTGCGCCGCGACTCAACTCCAGGGTTCGGCGTGGGAACCAGCGCCACGGCAACACGAAGCGCAGCGCCAGGAGAAACCAGGGCAGCGGCAAGGCGAACAGCAGGTCATCGAGGCGGTAGCGGATCACGACGCGCTGGATGCGCAACAGACGGCGGACGGCAAGCAGCTTCATGCGTTATCGCTTGGTTTCAAGGGATCGGGAAAGGCGCTCAAAACGCGCCTCGAGACGTTCCAGATCAAGCTTGATCTGGTCCAGTTCATCAAAACGGGCCTGGGCTTCGCGTTGGCCTACGAGAGTACGCGATTCTTCGGCCAGGTATTCACTCAGATTCTGGCCCAGGCTGGCGAAGCCCTGGCGATACCAGCGGGTACGGCTGCGCAGATGACCGCTGAGCAACTGGGTGGCCACCGGACCGATCCAGCGGGACACCTCGTATTCCCAGTCCAGCTCAAGGTCCTGGAGAATCGCTGCCAGCTCCAGCAGCACACCGCTGTCGCCGTCGAGTTCGACATCGGGGCCATGCAGCACCGCGGTCTTGTTCTGGCTCAGCGCCAGCTCCAGCAGGTTCGACGCCGGGGCTCGGAGCGTGCAGTCTGCCTCGGCTTCCCAATGGGAGGCGAGCATCAGGCCTTCATCGCTGGGCAGGATAAACAGCTTGAGCGCCGGGCTGCGACAATCGACGGCAATCACCTTGCCACTCAAGTGCGCCAGGCGCATCGGCGCCGTGCTGTCCAGGCGCAGGACCCGGTTGATGCCGAGTTCGACGCCGGCGAGCAGGCCGGTGAGCAGCATCAGGGCTTGATACCGCGGTGCAGGGCAACGATGCCCGAGGTCATGTTGTGGTAGGTCACGCGGTCGAAACCGGCTTCGACCATCATCGACTTCAGCGTTTCCTGGTCTGGATGCATGCGGATCGATTCGGCCAGGTAGCGATAGCTTTCCGCGTCGTTGGTGATCAGCTTGCCCATCAGCGGCATGAAGGCGAACGAGTAGGCGTCGTAGGCCTTGGACATCAGCGCGTTGGTCGGCTTGGAGAATTCCAGCACCAGCAGCCGGCCACCGGGCTTGAGTACGCGCAGCATGGAGCGCAGCGCGTCTTCCTTATGGGTGACGTTACGCAGGCCGAAGGCGATGGTGACGCAGTCGAAGTGGTTGTCCGGGAACGGCAGCTTCTCGGCATCGGCCTGGACGAACTCGACGTTGCCAGCCACACCCAGGTCCAGCAAGCGGTCGCGACCGACCTTGAGCATGGATTCGTTGATGTCGGCGAGCACCACATGGCCGGTCGGGCCAACGATGTGGGAGAATTTTTTAGTCAGGTCACCCGTGCCGCCAGCGATGTCCAGTACACGATTGCCGGTGCGCACGCCCGACAGTTCGATCGCGAAGCGCTTCCACAGGCGATGCATGCCGCCCGAGAGCAGGTCGTTCATCAGGTCATACTTGGCGGCTACCGAGTGGAAAACCTCAGCGACTTTTTCCGCCTTCTGGCTTTCCGGCACGTTCTTGAAGCCGAAGTGAGTGGTGGGTTCGGCATCGCTGCCTTTGCGCTGATCAGTCATATCGCTGTCACCAAAAAAGAATGCGGGACATTCTAATCCCGGTGGAGTGCTTTGTCTTGGCAAGGCTGCAGGTAAGATGAACCACGGCCAGGACGTTTTGACGCAGGCAGGGTCTGAACGTTCAGGCAAGTCTCGATCAAGCAGGAGTTATCAGATGGCCCGTATTACTGTTGAGCGTGCCCATGCCCTGGGCAAGGAAGCGGCCCGCGAAAAGGCTGACAAGTTGGCGCAGAAACTTTCCGATAGCTATGGCCTGGAGCCCCAGTGGGAGGGCGACACGCTGAAGCTCAAGCGCTCCGGGGTCAAAGGCGAAGTGCATGTAGGCGAAGATTCGATCCGCGTCGATGTGGAACTGGGCATGTTGATGTCTGCCATGAGCGGCACGATCAAGACGGAAATCGAAAAAGCCTTGGATAAGGCGTTGGCTTGATTTAACCCAATGGTAAATTGGGATATGGAATTCAATTGCCTGACTAGCCCTGGTGCAAGCGAGCCTGCTTCCACCAGGGCGTCATTCCCTTGGGTCTATCCGTTTTGTTAGGGTGCCCTTTCTAATTATTCTCACTACTTTGTGCCTGAGTCCGACCCTGTACGGGCAGTTCCTCCCACCTGTCTTCGAGTGAGGTGCACCATGGCCAAAGTTATTTTGAAGAAAAAAAACGACATTGAATCTTCCACGCTGAGCGACGTGAAAACGTATGCGCGCAAGATCTGGCTGGCTGGCCTGGGCGCCTATATCAAGGTAGGCCAGGAAGGCAGCGAGTACTTCCAGGAGTTGGTCAAGGCTGGTGAAGTTGTTGAAATAAAAGGCAAAAAGAACATTGCCGGAAAACTTCAAGCAGCCAACAGCGAACTGATTGAAGCCAAGACCGACGTCAACACTTTCAAGGCCCGGGTTGAAGTCCAACTCGACAAAGTCGAGAAGGTGTTCGACGCGCGTGTTGCAAGTGCCTTGAATCGTATCGGCATTCCGTCTAAACATGACGTTGAGACACTCTCTGCTAAGCTCGATGAGCTAACGGCATTGCTCGAACGTGTCGCGCGTAAACATTAAGGAGAACGGGATGGCTGGCAAGAAAATCACCGAAAAAGAAGGCAGCTCGTGGGCCGGGAAGATTGAAAAGTACTCCCGCAAAATCTGGCTTGCTGGTTTAGGCGTGTACTCGAAGATCGACACTGACGGCAGCAAACTCTTCGAGTCCCTGGTTAAGGACGGCGAGAAGGCCGAAAAACTCACCAAGACGGCGGTCGGCAAACAGGTCGATGCGGCTACGGTCTCCGCCGAGTCGGCGAAATCGAGAATCGGCGGCGTGAAGGATCGAGCCCTGGGTAAATGGGATGAGCTGGAAGGTGCCTTCGACAAGCGCCTGAACAGTGCGATTTCCCGCTTGGGCGTGCCGAGCCGCAATGAAGTCAAGGAACTGCACAGCAAGGTCGACACCCTGACCAAACAGATCGAAAAACTGACCGGGGCCAAGGTCACGCCTGTCGCGACCAAGGCTACTGCAAGCAAGACGGCGGCGGCCAAACCCGCGGCGAAGACGGCAGCCAAGCCACTGGTCAAGGCAGCGGCAAAAACCGTCGCCAAACCTGCGGCCAAAGCAGCGGCCAAGCCAGCGGCTAAAACCGCAGCGGCCAAACCAGCAGCCAAGGCGGCGGCCAAACCCGTCGCGGCAAAGGCAGCAGCCAAGCCAGCGGCTAAAACTGCGGCAGCTAAACCGGCTGCGGCCAAACCTGCGGCAAAAGCCGCTGCGAAACCGGCCGCCAAACCCGCCGCGGCGAAAAAGCCAGCGGTGAAAAAAGCGACTGCGCCAAAAGCAGCCGCACCGAAGGCGCCGACCGCGACCGCCAAACCGGCAACCCCGACGAGCACAGCGAACTCCGCTTCGGCTCCGACTCCGGTGGCCACCCCGACTCCAGCGCCGGCTCCGTCGACGCCTACCAGTCAGTCCTGATTTTCCAGGGCATGCAATAACGCCCGGCTTATGTAGGCCGGGCGCTCGTTCCCACGCTCCCGCGTGGGAATGCCTCCAGGGACGCTCTGCGTTCCGCTGTTTGGGGCGCGGAGCGTCACACTGGCGTCAATCGTGCTCTTCCAGATACCGCAGCGCCATCTGTTCGGTCGCGATCTTGACCGCAGGCGGCAAGTGCGGCGCCACCAGCATCATGACCTGGTAGACCACCAGGCGAACTTCGCCTTCGCGATCCAGGATCCGTTGATAGTCCAGCGAGAACAGCAAGGTCATGGTGATCTGCTCCACCAGTTGCCCCAGTGCCTGTGTATCGCTGACCAGAAATCCCTGGGCCTTGAGTTGCGCCAGCAGTGAGGCCAGGGTCCGCTTCAGCGCGTTGAGCAACTGGCGAATCCCCTTGGCCAGTTTCGGCAGGCGCCCGGCCAGGTTCGACAGGTCCTGGAACAAAAACCGATATTGAGCCAGGCGCTCTACGATCAGATGCAGGAACAGCCAGTAATCCTCCGGCGCCAGTTGCGCATCGGCCGGTGGGTCCAGCAGCGGCGCGAGCTCGGCCTGGAATCGCTCGAACAGCCCCAGTATCAGTGGTTCCTTTCCATGGAAGTGGTAATAGAGGTTGCCGGGGCTAATACCCATTTCATTGGCAACTTCCATGGTGGAGACGTTCGGCTCGCCCTTTTCGTTGAATAACTGCAGGGCACATTCAAGGATGCGGTCGCGGGTTTTCATCCGGTCTTCTTAGTGATGAAGTCGTGCCACGGTCGGGAGCGCGACCGTGGAGTGAGGCGCTCAGCGCACGCGCACATAGGTTCCGGGCGCTGCTTCCAGGGGTGGGTATTTCACGTTGCCCAAGGCCATCTGCGTTTCGCGCTGGGCACCGGAGCGTTCCTGGATCCAGCCCAGCCATTGGGGCCACCAACTGCCATCGATGTGCTTGGCGTCGTAATACCAGGCCCGAGGGTCACTGCTCAGTTTCGGGTTCTCGATGTAGTTGGCCTTGGGGTTGCCGGGCGGGTTGAGAATGCTTTGGACATGGCCGCTGTTGGACAGCACGAAGCGCCGTTCGCCGCCCAGCAACAGCGTCGAGCGATACACCGCGTCCCAAGGGGTGATGTGGTCGTTGATGCCGGCCACGCTGAAGCTGTCCACCGTGACTTTCTGCAAGTCTATAGGCGTGCCGCAGACTTCCAGGCCGCCGGGATGGGTCAGCGGGTTGTGCTTGAAAAAATCCAGCAGGTCGCCGTGATACGCGGCTGGAAGTCGGGTGCAGTCGTTGTTCCAGTAGAGGATATCGAAGGCCGGCGGCTCCTTGCCCAGCAGGTAGTTGTTAACGAAATAAGTCCAGATCAGGTCGTTGGGGCGCATCCAGGCGAACACCCGGGCCATGTCGCGACCCTCGAGAATGCCTTTCTGGTAAGAGCGGCGCTTGGCAGCCTCAAGGGTCTGTTCGTCGATGAATAGCGTGGCCTGGCTTTCGATCTCGCTGTCCAGCAAGCTCACCAGGTAGCTGGCGCTGGCGACCCGGCGCAGTTGGCGCTTGGCCTGCAGGTGACCTTGCAAGGCGGCGATGGTCATGCCTCCGGCGCAGGCGCCCATCAGGTTGATCTCGCGCGCGCCGGTGATCTCCCGGCAGGCATTCATCGCCTCCTCCGTCGCCTCGACGTAACTGGACAAGCCCCACTCGCGGTGGCGCACGTCGGGATTGCGCCAGCTGATGATGAACACCTGCAAGCCGTTTTTCAGGGCGTACTGGACGAAGCTATTGGAAGGACTCAGGTCGAAAATGTAGAACTTGTTGATCTGCGGCGGCACGATCAACAATGGCCTGGCGTATTGCTTTTCGCTCATCGGCTTGTACTGGATCAGCTCCAGCAGCTCGTTGCGAAACACCACCGCGCCGGGAGTAGTGGCGAGGGTCTTGCCGACTTCAAAGGCCTGGGGCGTGACCTGCCGGGGCAGTCCATCGTTATGCAGCAGGTCATCCACCAAGTGGCTGATGCCGCGAATCAGGCTGGTGCCGCCAGAGTTGAACAGTTCCTTGATCGCCACGGGGTTGAGCAAGGTATTGGAGGGCGATACGGCGTCGTTGAGCAGCGAAAAAGTAAAGTGGGCACGGGCGCGATCATCCGGGCTCATGTCGCTTTCGTCGATCCAGCTCCTGACCTGTTTTTGCCAGCTCAGGTACGCCTGGAGGCTGCGCCGATAGAGCGGGTTGTGCTGCCAGGTGGGATCAACGAAGCGCTTGTCGTTGGGGTTGGTGGGGTGCAGCGTTTCGCCCAGCAGCACGCGCCCCAGTTGACCGCCCAGCCGCAATGCATGTCGGGCGCTGTGCACCGGATTGCGCAGGCCATGGACGGCGACGTTGCGCAAGGTGGCAAGCAGATCCCTGCCGCGCAGGCCGGTGACCGCGCTTTGTGCATTGATGAAACTGGCAGGGGCGGGCATGGAACCCTTCGCCGGTTTGTCGCGCATGAGTCAACTCCTTCGTCATCAGGCTAAAAACAAACGCACCGAACCAGACAACATAGTCGCTGTTTCGGGTGGCTGCATGATCCGGCTTCCTGCCAGGCGCTCTCGGCGGTGTCAGCCGCCACTCAGCGGCGCGGGATGCGGATGCATGACCGCGCGCTGACGTTCTTCCTCCAGAAACTTCATGATGATCGGTGCCACGGCCTCGGCCCGGGTGATCAGGAACAGATGGCCGTCATCAATGATGTGCAACTGTGAATTTGGTATACGCCAGGCCAGCATGCGCATGTTGATCAATGGGATCAGCGGGTCGTCATCCCCGGCCAGGATCAGGGTTGGCTGATGGATCTTGTGCAGCCAGTGGATGCTGGTCCAGCCCAGGCCTGCAAACAACTGCCAGTAATAACCGAGTTTGCCCGCCGACCGAACCTTGGCGGCGTGACGAGCCGCCAGGCTCGGATCGCGGCGAAACGAGCCGCCGTAGATCAACGGGGCGATGCGCATTACATGGGACGGCTGAACGTAGCGCCGGGGGCTGGCCATCATCCACAGCACCTTCGGCTTGCCCGGCACCATCACCGCGCCGGCGGCCGTAGCGGCGAGCACCAACTTCTTGCAACGTTCCGGATAATCATGGGCGAACTGCTGGGCCAAGGCGCCGCCCCAGGACACGCCGATCACGTTGACCTGCCCATAGTCCAGATAATCGAGCATCCGCGCGGTGAGCTTGGCCAAGCCAGGGAAGCGATAGGGCCGGCTCGGTGTAGACGAGCCGCCGACCCCAGGCACATCGAAGGCAATCACTTCCAGGTCCGGGTCCAGGGCCTCGATGAACGGGAACACCAGCTCCAGGTTGGCGCCGATGCCGTTGAAGATCAGCAGTGGCGTCAAGTGAGGCTTGCCGGGACGTACCGCGGTGCGCAAGGTCTGGCCATCCAGATCGACGGTACGGAAGATGTACGGTTGCGGCATGCTTCAAGTCCTGGGGTAGAAAAGCAGAAAAAGCAGCTTCAAGCTTCAAGCTTCAAGCTGCACGAGGACAGCTTGGCGCTTGAAGCTTGCAACTTGCAGCTATCTTTCATGTACATACGTACCGGGCGCCGCTTCACCCGCCACGTAAGTCTTGTTGCCCAATGCGGTCGGTGCTTTTTTCAGCTTGCCCGAGCGCTCGGCCTGCCACGCCTGCCAGTGCAGCCACCAGGAGTCGGTGTGCTTGGTGGAGTTTTCCATCCAGTCCTCGGCCTTGGCGGGCATGTCTTCGCTGGTCATGTAGCGCGACTTGGGATTGCCCGGCGGGTTGAGGATGCTCTGGATATGACCGCTGCTCGACAGCACGAATTCAACCTTGCCGCCGAACAGTTGCGCCGACTTGTAGCAGGACTTCCATGGGGTGATGTGGTCGTTGGTACCGGCCAGGGAAAAGATGTCCGCAGTGACCTGCTTGAGGTCGATTGGCGTGCCGCACACTTCCAGTGCGTTGGGGCGGATCAGCGGGTTGTTCTTGAACATCTCGATGAGGTCACCGTGAAACGCCGCTGGAAGCCTGGTGGTGTCGTTGTTCCAGAACAGGATGTCGAAGACCGGCGGCTCGTTGCCCAGCAGGTAATTGTTGACCCAGTAGTTCCAGATCAAGTCGTTGGGGCGCATCCAGGCAAAGACCTTGGCCATGTCGCGACCTTCGAGCACGCCGGCCTGATACGAGTGGCGCTTGGCGGCTTCCAGGGTCTGCTCGTCGACGAACAGCGCCACGTCGGTGTCCAGGGTGGTGTCCAGCACGCTTACCAGCAAGGTCAGGGCATTGACCTTTTTCTCGCCCAGCGCGGCGTAGTGGCCAAGCAGCGCGGTGCAGGTGATGCCGCCTGAGCAGGCGCCCAGCATGTTGACGTCTTTGCTGCCGGTGATGGCCGTGACCACATCCACCGCTTCCTTGAGCGCCTCGATGTAGGTCGACAGGCCCCACTCGCGCTGCGCCTTGGTGGGGTTGCGCCAGCTAACGATGAAGGTCTGCACGTTGCTGCGCAGGCAGAAGCGCGCCAGGCTCTTGTCCGGGCTCAGGTCGAAGACATAAAACTTGTTGATCTGCGGCGGGACCACCAGCAGCGGTCGTTCGTGGACCTGCTCGGTGATGGGGCGGTATTGGATAAGCTCCAGCACGTCATTGCGAAAGACCACGGCGCCTTCCGTCACGCCCAGGCTCTTGCCGACTTCGAACGCGCCCATATCGACCTGGCTTGGCATGCCGCCGTTGTGCACCAGGTCCTTGGCCAGGTGGGAAAGGCCATCGAGCAGGCTCTTGCCACCGGTTTCGAAGAAACGCTTGACCGCCGCCGGGTTGGCCGCCGAATTGGTCGGGGCCATGGCTTCGGTCATCAAGTTGATGACGAAGTGCCCTCGACTGATGTCTTGGGGCGAGAGGCTGCTGTCGTCTATCCAGGCATGCAGCTCCTTGCGCCACGCCAGGTAGATTTGCAGGTAACGTCTGTAAAGCGGGTTCTGGCTCCACGCCGGGTCGTTGAAACGACGATCGTCACCGGCGGGCTGCAACTCGGATTTGCCAAACAGGACTTTCCTGAGCTCAGCGCCGAAATGGGCAACGTGCTTGACGCTGTGCAGCGGTTGTTTGATGGTCTGGGTCAGCACCATCCGGGCAGAGGCCAGCAGGTCTTTCCTGCGCAAGCCGACGACGGGATTCAAGCCCAGGGTATTTTCCGAGGCTTGGTACTTCAACTCATCGTTGTTCTTGTTGCTCATCTACGACGCTCCATTGTCCTTCAGACGAGTACCGGGATCGTGCCGTGAAGCCGCAAGGCCAATACCAGGTACGCTGCTCGGGGTGACCATTAATTCCGCATCGAGGGCAATGAGGAAACGTGTGCCAGGAACTCGCCGGTTCCTTTGCAGGGAACTTGCCAGCTCCATTGGTTACCCGAGTTTAATTTTTTTCGCAAGCAGGCCAGTCATTGACGCTGCCGCGCGGGCATTCAAGCAGATGAGTCTAGAAAATTCGCCCTAATGCGCCAGCCCTTGAGCTAGAGCATCAGCTTGACCACGGATTCGTTCGGATCGCGGGTTTTTCCGGCGGCCTTGAGCTCGGCGAGATAATCGTTCCACAGGTCCTCTTGGCGCAGCGCCAATTGGTACAGGTAGTCCCACGTGAACAATCCGCTGTCGTGGCCGTCGTCGAAGGTCAATTTCAGTGCGTACTGACCGGCCGGTTCAACCTTGGTCAGGCCGACGCCGAGCTTGCCGTATTGCAAGATGGGTTTGCCGTGGCCCTGGACCTCGGCGGAAGGCGAATGCACCCGCAGGAATTCCGCGGGCAAGTGGTACTCCTCGTCCGGCGCGTATTTCAGCGTCAGGGTCTTGGAGGCTTTGTGCAGGTTGATGGCGGTGGGGAATTTGGTCATGAGGCGTCGCTCTCTTGAAGCTTGTGGCGAGGGGATAAATCCCCCTCGTCACAGAAGCCCGCTTATGTGGCTTACAGGATATACCGCGACAGATCTTCGTTCTCAGCCAGTTCGCCCAGGTGGCTGTTGACGTATTCGGCGTCGATGATGATCGGCGCCTCATTGTGGGCGCTAGCCAGGTCGCCGGCACTGAACGAGACTTCCTCGAGCAGGCGCTCAAGCAGCGTGTGCAGGCGACGGGCACCGATGTTCTCGGTCTTCTCGTTGACCTGCCAGGCGATCTGCGCCAAGCGCTTGATGCCCTCGGGCGCGAACTCGATGTTCAGGCCTTCGGTCTTGAGCAGCGCGCAATACTGCTCGGTCAGCGACGCGTGGGGTTCGCTGAGGATGCGTTCGAAATCTTCTGGCGACAGCGCCTTGAGTTCGACACGGATCGGCAAACGGCCTTGCAGCTCGGGCACCAGGTCGCTCGGCTTGCTCAGGTGAAACGCACCGGAGGCAATGAACAGGATGTGGTCGGTCTTGACCATGCCCAGCTTGGTGTTGACCGTGCAGCCTTCGATCAGCGGCAGCAGGTCGCGTTGCACACCTTCACGGGACACGTCGGCGCCCCCGACATTGCCGCGCTTGGCGACCTTGTCGATTTCGTCGATGAATACGATGCCGTGCTGCTCCACCGCTTCCAGCGCCTTGGCCTTCAATTCTTCTTCGTTGACCAGGCGACCCGCCTCTTCGTCACGCACCAGCTTCAGCGCTTCCTTGACCTTGAGCTTGCGGCTTTTCTTCTTGCCCTTGCCCATGTTGGCGAACAGATTCTGCAGCTGATTGGTCATTTCTTCCATGCCCGGCGGCGCGGAAATGTCGACGCCAGCCATCTCGGCCACTTCGATCTCGATTTCCTTATCGTCCAGCTGGCCTTCGCGCAGGCGCTTGCGGAACAGCTGGCGGGTGTTGGAGTCCTGGGTCGCGGCGGAGTCGGCGTTGAAGCCCATGCGCGCCGGCGGCAGCAGCGCGTCGAGGATGCGCTCTTCGGCGGCGTCTTCGGCGCGATGGCGGACCTTGGTGATTTCCTGCTCGCGCAGCAGCTTGATGGCGGCATCGGCCAAGTCACGAATGATCGACTCGACGTCGCGCCCGACGTAGCCCACTTCGGTGAACTTAGTGGCTTCGACCTTGATGAACGGCGCATTGGCAAGCTTGGCCAGGCGACGGGCGATCTCGGTTTTACCGACGCCGGTCGGGCCAATCATCAGGATGTTCTTGGGGGTCACTTCGACGCGCAGCTCTTCGGGTAGCTGCATCCGGCGCCAGCGGTTGCGCAGGGCGATGGCGACGGCGCGCTTGGCATCGTCCTGGCCGATGATGTGGCGATTGAGTTCGTGGACGATTTCGCGGGGAGTCATGGACATAATATTGGGGTCCTCAAGCAGGAATTCGGGCCTGGACGGGCTTATTCCGCGAGGTCCTGCTCCTCAATGGTTTGGGTGTGGTTGGTGAACACGCAGATGTCGCCGGCAATGCCCAAGGCAGTCTCGACGATTTCGCGGGCCGACAGGTCGGTCTTTTTCAACAGCGCGCTGGCGGCAGCCTGGGCGTAGGCGCCGCCGGAACCCATGGCGATCAGGCCGTCTTCGGGCTCAACCACGTCGCCGTTACCGGTGATGATCAGCGAGGCGTCTTTGTTGGCGACCGCGAGCATGGCTTCGAGGCGGCTCAGGGAGCGGTCGGTGCGCCATTCCTTGGCTAACTCGACGGCGGCGCGTACCAGGTGGCCCTGGTGTTTCTCAAGTTGGCCTTCGAAACGTTCGAACAAGGTGAAGGCGTCGGCGGTGGCTCCGGCGAAACCGGCGATGACCTGGCCGTGGTACAGGCGGCGGACTTTCTTCGCGTTGCCTTTCATCACGGTGTTGCCCAATGAAACCTGGCCGTCGCCGCCCATGACGACTTTGCCGTGACGGCGGACTGAAACGATGGTGGTCAAGGGAAGAGTCTCCACGCAGCGGGGCGAAAATGCCCGGATGAAACTCATATGGGGGTGGCGTGGGGTTTTTCAACTGCGGGGTGGGGGAGGGGACGAGTGGTGCGCTGTGATTGTTCCGCGATCCTGTGGCGAGGGGATTTATCCCCGCTGGGCTGCGTAGCAGCCCCAAAAAGCTTGATGTATTCGGCCCTGACACACCGAGGCGGCAGGTTTTAGGGCCGCTTCGCGCCCCAGCGGGGCGGTGCGACGTTTCGCTAAATCCCCTCGCCACAAGGGGGGGTGTCGTTTGGATCAGCGGCTCTGGCGTTGTTGTAACAGCAGGTTGCTAAACCCACTGCCGGCCAGTTGTTTCTGCGCCTTGGTCAATTCTTCGCGATTGCTGAACGGCCCCACCAAGACCCGGTACCAGGTTTCGTCCTTCACGGTCCCGGACTCCACCGACACGGATTGGCCCAGCAAAATGATCTGCGCCCGGACCTTGTCGGCGTCGGCTTCCTTGCGGAACGAGCCGGCCTGCAGGAAGAACTTCGTCACCGGCGCAGCCTTTTGCACGGGAGGGGCCGGTGGCGGCGTGATGCCGGCCAGCGCCGCCTGGGCACGGGCGGTGTCGATCTTCGCCGCTTCAGCCGGGGTCACCGGCGTGGTGGGCACTTGCGGCGTCGGCAGGGTTTTCTCCGGCACGGCGTCTGGCGGCACGATGACTTCCGATTCCGGCAGCAAGGTATAGAAGTCGTATTTCGGCTTCACCGGTTGCGTCGGGCTCGGCGGGGTCTTGTTCGCCTCGGCGATGCGCGTGGCTTTCTGTTGTTCCTGGCGGACGCGCTTGACGTCATCGCCCTGGCCCGGCTCCAGTTTCATCAGGAACACTATGAAAGCGCCAACGGTCAGGCCGATGGCCATCCACAGCCAGCCCGGAATCGGCTGTTTGGCTGGAGGCTGGTAACGACTGGCGCCGCGCTTGGGTGCAGGTTTTTTCTTGGCGGCCAACTTACATGCGCTCCAGGGTTTCCAGGCCCAGCAGTTCCAGGCCTTGCTTGAGCGTGCGCCCGGTCAGCGCGGCGAGGCGCAGGCGGCTTTGCATCTGCGTGGGAGTTTCGGCATTCAGGATCGGGCAGTTCTCGTAGAAGCTGGAGAACAGGCCGGCAACGTCGTACAGGTAGGCGCACAGAGTGTGCGGCGTGCCCTTGTCGGCGACGTTATTCAGCACTTCGCCGAACTGCGCCAGTTTCGCCGCCAGCTCCTGCTCCTGCGGGGCTTCGAGCACAATCTGGCCGTCCACTTCGTCGAAGCCTTTGCCGAGCTTGCGGAACACGCCCGCCACGCGGGTGTAGGCGTACAGCAGGTACGGCGCGGTGTTGCCTTCGAAATTGAGCATCAGGTCGAAGTTGAAGCTGTAGTCGCTGGTGCGGTGCTTGGACAGGTCAGCGTATTTCACCGCGTCGATGCCGACGACCTTGGCGATCTTGCGCAGCTCGTCCTCGGCCAGCTCCGGGTTCTTTCCCTTGACCAGGGTGTAGGCGCGGTCCTGGGCTTCGGTCAGCAGGTCGATCAGCTTCACCGTGCCGCCGTCGCGGGTCTTGAACGGACGGCCGTCGGCGCCGTTCATGGTGCCGAAGCCCATGTGCTCCATCTCCATCGGATGGGTCACGAAGCCGGCCAGGCGCGCCACTTCGAACACCTGCTGGAAGTGCAGGGCCTGGCGCTGGTCGACGAAGTACAGCACGCGATCGGCCTTGAGCACACCGTTGCGGTAGCGCACGGCCGCCAGGTCGGTGGTGGCGTAGAGGTAACCGCCGTCGGCCTTGACGATGATCACTGGCAGCGGCTCGCCATCGGCGGTCTTGAACTGGTCGAGGAACACGCACTGGGCGCCGTTGCTTTCCACCAGCATGCCCTTGGCCCTGAGATCGTTGACCACGTTGATCAGATCATCGTTGTAGGCGCTTTCGCCCATCACGTCGGCCATGGTCAATTTGACGTTCAGCAGCTCGTAGATTTTCTGGCAGTGGGACAGCGAGATGTCCTTGAACTTGGTCCACAGCGCCAGGCACTCGGCATCGCCGGCCTGCAGCTTGACCACCAGGCCACGGGCGCGGTCGGCAAACTCGGGGGATTCGTCGAAGCGTTGCTTGGCGGCGCGGTAGAAATTCTCCAGGTCCGACAGCTCGTCGCTGGTGATCGGATTTTCCTGCAAATAGGCCATCAGCATGCCGAACTGGGTGCCCCAGTCGCCAACGTGGTTCTGGCGAATCACGGTATCGCCGAGGAACTCCAGGACCCGGGCCACGCCGTCGCCGATGATGGTCGAGCGCAGGTGGCCGACGTGCATCTCCTTGGCGAGGTTGGGAGCCGAAAGGTCAACCACGGTGCGCTGCAACGGGCCGGCCTTGCGCACGCCGAGGCGCTCGTCGGCCAGGGCCGCGTCCAGGCGCGAAGCCAGGGCCTGGGTGTTCTGGAAAAAATTGATGAAACCGGGGCCGGCGATATCCGCCTTGCTGACGTTCTCGTCGGCCGGCAGGGCCGCGATGATTTTCTCCGCCAGGTCCCGCGGCTTCATGCCGGCCGGTTTGGCCAGCATCATCGCGATGTTGCTGGCGAAGTCGCCGTGGGTCTTGTCGCGGGTGTTTTCGACCTGAATTGCCGGCGACAGGCCTTCTGGCAGCACACCTTCAGTGACGAGTTGGGTGATGGCTTGCTGAATGAGCTGGCGGATGGTGTCTTTCATGGTCTTCTCTTTCAACCGCAGGCGCGGCGGCGCTTCGATGCGCTGGTGGAAAAACTGGGCATTATCCGTGGCGCGGACGAGCTTGCCAACTGTAGCGGGTCGGTTGGGTCCATGTGATGACTATTCTGGCTTCATCGCGCGCGGACGATTGCCATCTAATACAAATCCACCGGGTCCACATCCAGCGACCAGCGCACTGCCCGCCCGCTGGGCAGTTGCTCCAGCACCAGCAACCAGGCACTCAACAGTCGATGCAGCGGCGCCCGGGCATTGGCTTGCAACAGAAGCTGGGCGCGATAACGCCCGGCCCGCCGCTCCATCGGAGCCGGGACCGGGCCCAAGAGTTCGATGCCGGTGAGGCTCTGCTCCGCCAGCAAACGCTCCGCCTCGCTGCAGGCCTCGTCAAGGAAACCTTCGGCCTGCCCCGGCTTGTGGGCTTCGGCCCGCAACAGCGCCAGGTGGGCAAAGGGCGGCAGGCCGGCGCTGCGGCGTTCGCTCAACGCCTGTTCGGCGAAGGCAAAATAACCCTGCTCGGTCAGTTGGATCAGCAGCGGATGGTCCGCCAGGTGGGTCTGGATAATGACCTTGCCCGGTTCCTCGGCTCGTCCGGCACGGCCCGCCACCTGGACGATCAACTGCGCCATGCGTTCGCTGGCACGGAAGTCCCCGGAAAACAGCCCGCCGTCGGCATCGAGGATCGACACCAGCGTCACCCGGGGGAAGTGATGCCCCTTGGCGAGCATCTGCGTGCCCACCAGAATGCATGGCTGGCCCTTCTGGATCGTGGCGAACAACTGATTCATCGCGTCTTTGCGCGAGGTGCTGTCGCGATCCACCCGCAGCACCGGGAAATCGGGGAAGAGGATGCCCAGCCGTTCCTCGGCGCGCTCGGTGCCGGCGCCCACCGGGCGCAGATCCACTTTCCCGCACTGCGGACAGTGCCTCGGCACGCGCTCGGCGTGCCCGCAATGGTGGCAGCGCAATTCGCCGTAGCGTTGATGCACGGTCATTCGCGCGTCGCAGCGTTCACAACCGGACATCCAGCCGCAGTCGTGGCAGAGCAGGGTCGGGGCGAACCCCCGACGGTTGAGGAACACCAGGACCTGTTGCCCGGCGGCCAGGGTCTGGCCGATGGCTTGTTGCATCGGTCCGGAAATGCCGCTGTCCAGCGGACGACTCTTGACGTCCAGGCGCAGGAAGCGCGGTTGCTTGGCGCCGCCGGCCCGTTCGTTCAGGCGTAGCAGGCCGTAGCGACCGGTGTAGGCGTTGTGCAGGCTTTCCAGGGAGGGCGTGGCCGAACCGAGGACAATCGGGATGTTCTCTTGGCGGGCGCGCACCAGTGCCAGGTCGCGGGCGTGGTAGCGCAGGCCTTCCTGCTGTTTATAGGAGCCGTCGTGCTCTTCGTCGATGATGATCAGGCCAGGGTTTTTCATCGGTGTGAACAGGGCCGAGCGGGTGCCGATAATGATGTCGGCCTCGCCATCCCGGGCGGCGAGCCAGGCTTCCAGGCGCTCGCGGTCGTTGACCGCCGAGTGCACCAGCGCGATCCGTGCGTTGAACCGCTGCTCGAAGCGCGCCAGGGTTTGTGGCCCGAGGTTGATTTCCGGGATCAGCACCAGGGCTTGCTTGCCGGCTTCGAGGGTCTCGCGAATCAGTTGCAGGTAGACCTCGGTCTTGCCGCTGCCGGTCACGCCCGCCAACAGGAAAGCATGGTAACTATCGAAACCCGCGCGAATCGCTTCGCACGCGGCCCGCTGTTCGGCGTTGAGCGGCAGTTCCGGCTGGGCCAGCCAATGTTCATGACGCGCGCCCGGGGCGTGCTTGCGCACTTCCACCTGGACCAGGCCTTTGGCCAACAACAGGTCGAGACTGTCTTTACTGAGCATCAACTTGCTCAGTAGCTGATGCGCCACGCCGTGGGGATGCTGGGCCAGCGTCGCCAGGGCCTCGCGCTGGCGCGGCGCGCGGGCAATACGCGGATCGTCCAGCGCGGCACCGGGCGCTGCCGACCAGAATCGCTCCTGGCGCGCTTCGGCCGGTTCGCCCTGGCGCAACAGCACCGGCAGGGCCCAGCTCAGGGTGTCGCCCAGGCTGTGCTGATAGTACTGGGAGGTCCACAGGCACAGCTTGAACAACGACGCGGGCAGCGGCGGCGTAGCATCAAGCAAGGCCAACGCCGGCTTGAGCTTGTCGACCGGCACTTCGCTGCGATCGGTGACTTCCACCAGGATGCCGATCATCTCCCGCCGGCCGAATGGCACCCGCAGGCGCATGCCCGGTTGCAACTGGGCGCGCGTCACCCCGGCCGGGGCACGGTAATCGAACAAGCGGCGCAGAGGCGATGGCAGGGCGAGGCGCAGGATGGCGTCGGGCACGCGGTGGATTCTCGATTAGGCAGCGGCGAAGAAGGCCGGGAGCCTAGCAGACGGTTGGTACAAGTTGTAGCTTGCGTGATTAATGTTGTCTGGTAGAATCCGCGGCCTAATTACGTGCGGTATTCAACAATAGTGTTGGGTGGCGGCACGCTAGCCTGAGGAAAACACCATGAAAACCGATATCCATCCGGACTACCCAGCCATTGCTGTAACCTGCAGCTGCGGCAACAAGTTCGAAACGCGTTCGACCTACGGCAAAGCCCTGTCGATCGACGTTTGCAACGAATGCCACCCGTTCTACACCGGTAAGCAAAAAACTCTGGATACCGGCGGCCGCGTTCAGAGGTTTGCGGATCGTTTCGGTGCTTTCGGCAAAGTTACTCCAAAAGCCTGAGGCTGATCATTTTGGATGGTCGTCTCGACTGGTCCAGACTGATGAAAAAGGCGTCCCTTGCGGGCGCCTTTTTTGTGTCTGCAATTTGGCTCTGCGGTGCCCAGGCGTCTTGTCCCTTGCAGGCCAGTGTGCCTGAGGTGCAGGTGCAGCGCGTGGTGGACGGCGACACCTTGTACCTTGAGGATGGCCGTCGTATCCGTATGATTGGCCTCAACAGCCCGGAGCTGGGCAAGCGCGGACGTGCCGATGAGCCGTACGCCGTGGCGGCGCGCCAGCGACTCGAGGCCTTGGTGGCTGCCAGTGCTGGTCGTGTCAGGGTGTTGCCCGGCAAGGACGACCGGGACGACTACGGGCGCACGCTGGCCCACGTCTATGATCGTCAGGGCCGGAACCTGGAAGAACAGTTGATTGCCGAGGGATTGGGTTTCCTGGTTGCGGTTGCGCCGAACGTCGATCTGGTCGAGTGCCAGCAGGCGGCGGAGCGCCAGGCACGGCAAGCCGGGCTGGGCCTGTGGAAGCAGTCCCCGGTGGTGCGAGCGGAGCGGGTCAGCGCACCTGGTTTCGTACTCACCAGTGGGCGTGTAGCCAGTGTGCAGCGCAATCGCGGCGGTATCTGGATTCAATTGGAGGGATCGGTTGTCCTGCACATCGCCCCAGGCATGCAGCGAAACTTCGATGCCTCGAAGCTCAAGCGTCTGGAAGGTCGGAAAATCGAGGCGCGCGGTTGGGTCGTTGATCGCGCCCGACGTGGCGCGGCCAAGCCTGGGCAGGCGCGATGGATGCTGCCGTTGACTGATCCTGCGATGCTGCGGGCGTTACGCTGAGAAAAATAATTGTGGACATTTTTGCCTTGGATTGTATGCATCAATCCCTTGTGTTTCGTAGCTCTTGGCCCAAAGTCGTAGGGCAGGGCGCTTGACAGCAGTGACTGGTCAGTCTTGTAGGGACTTTGCGAGGCGCGTATCCTCGGCGGTCCGTCTGTCCAACACAGTAAAAAGCGGAATGCCCACATGTCTGATCTGAAAACTGCCGCTCTCGAATATCACGCTAATCCTCGTCCAGGAAAGCTGAGTGTCGAGCTCACCAAGGCCACCGCTACTGCCCGCGACCTGTCGCTGGCCTACAGCCCCGGCGTAGCCGAACCAGTACGCGAAATCGCTCGCGACCCTGAACTGGCCTACAAATACACCGGCAAGGGCAACCTGGTTGCAGTCATTTCCGATGGCACCGCGATTCTTGGCCTGGGCAACCTCGGCCCATTGGCCTCCAAGCCTGTGATGGAAGGCAAGGGCGTGCTGTTCAAGCGCTTTGCTGGCATCGACGTGTTCGACATCGAAGTCGACTCCGAAAGCCCACAAGCCTTCATCGACACCGTCAAGCGTATCTCCATCACCTTCGGTGGTATCAACCTGGAAGACATCAAGGCACCAGAGTGCTTTGAGATCGAGCGCGCCCTGATCGAACAGTGCGACATTCCGGTTTTCCACGACGACCAGCACGGTACCGCAATCGTCACCGCGGCCGGCATGATCAACGCCCTGGAAATCGCTGGCAAGACCCTGCCGGAAGCCAAGATTGTCTGCCTGGGCGCCGGCGCTGCGGCCATCTCCTGCATGAAATTGCTGGTGAGCATGGGTGCCAAGATCGAAAACATCTTCATGGTCGACCGTACAGGCGTGATCCACTCCGGCCGTGACGACCTGAACCAGTATAAGGCCGTGTTTGCCCACGCGACCGACAAGCGCTCCCTGGCGGACGCGCTGGAAGGTGCCGACGTTTTTGTTGGCCTGTCGGGTCCTAACCTGCTGAGCCCGGAAAACCTGCTGCGCATGGCGCCGAATCCGATCGTGTTCGCCTGCTCGAACCCGGACCCGGAAATCTCCCCGGAGCTGGCTCACGCGACCCGCAATGATGTAATCATGGCCACCGGCCGTTCGGACTACCCGAACCAGGTCAACAACGTCCTGGGCTTCCCCTTCATCTTCCGTGGTGCCCTGGACGTTCGCGCCAAGCGCATCAACGAAGAGATGAAAGTCGCAGCCGCCAACGCCTTGCGCGAACTGGCCAAGCTGCCGGTGCCTCAGGAAGTGTGCGACGCCTACGGCGGCATCAAGCTGGAGTTCGGTCGTGAGTACATCATTCCGAAACCAATGGACGCCCGCCTGATCACCCTGATCTCCGACGCCGTGGCCAAGGCCGCGATCGAGACCGGCGTGGCGACCCTGCCGTATCCGAAGAACTACCCGCTCAAGAGCGTGGATGACGTGTTTAACGGTTAAGCCGTTGTAACGCTTCAACGAAAAGCCCCGGCTCCTGTGAGTCGGGGCTTTTTATTGGGATAGGAATAACCCTTCGAGAAAACCACAGAACCCGTGGCGAGGGAGCTTGCTCCCGCTGGGCTGCGCAGCAGCCCCAAAAGAGGCGGTCGCTGCGCAACCGAGCGGGAGCAAGCTCCCTCGCCACAGGTTATCTACACAATGTCCGATTGAAAAAAAGCCCCGCACTTCTTCCGAAGGCGAGGCATTTTTGGAGTGGGCCGGTCAGAACAAATCGATCGGTGCCGCTTCATCCGCCGGCAGCGGGCTGCCTGGTGCTACACCGTTGCCCAGCTCGTTGGCCGACGGCGGCGTGTCTTCGCTCTTGAACAGCTCGAAGTACGCCCCCGGAGTGCCTGGCGTAGCGGCACGGCCGCTGACCGGGTCGACCCGCAGGCTGAGGATGCCTTCCGGCTCCGGTTGGGTGTGGGGCGGTTTGTCCTTGAGGGCGGCGCCCATGTAGGTCATCCAGATCGGCAGCGCCACGGTGCCGCCAAACTCGCGGCGACCCAGGCTCTCGGGCTGGTCGAAACCGGTCCAGACGGTGGTGACGTAATCGGCGTTGTAGCCGGAGAACCAGGCGTCCTTGGATTCGTTTGTGGTACCGGTCTTGCCTGCCAGGTCGGTACGACCCAGCGCCAGGGCGCGGCGACCGGTGCCGAGCTTGATGACGTCCTGCAGCATGCTGTTGAGGATGTAGGTGGTGCGGCCGTCAACAATGCGTTCGGCGATGGCTGGCGCTTGGGGGACGGCGGGGGCGGTGGTGGCTTCGCCTGCCACCGGGTTGACCGTGAACGTCTCGGTGGACGGCGCCGCGACACCCTCGCTGGCCTCTTCGCCGGAGGGCACCCGTGGCGGGTTGGCGACAAACAGGGTGTCGCCATTGCGGCTTTCGATTTTGTCGATGATGTATGGGGTGATCTTGTAGCCGCCGTTGGCGAACGTGCTCCAGCCGGTGGCGATTTCCATCGGGGTCAGGGTTGCGGTGCCGAGGGCCAGGGACAGGTTGCGTGGCAGGTCCTGCTTGTTGAAGCCGAACTTGCTGATGTAGTCGATGGTGCGGTCCACGCCCAGCGCCTGCAACAGGCGGATCGATACCAGGTTACGTGATTTGTACAGGGCTTCGCGCAGGCGAATCGGCCCGAGGAAAGTGTTGGTGTCGTTCTTCGGACGCCATACCTTGTCCAGATACTCGTCGACAAACACGATTGGCGCGTCGTTGACCAGGCTGGCGGCGGTGTAGCCGTTATCCAGTGCGGCGCTGTAGACAAACGGCTTGAAACTCGAGCCTGGTTGACGCTTGGCCTGCAACGCACGGTTGTAGTTGCTCTGCTCGAAGGCAAAGCCACCCACCAGGGAGCGGATGGCGCCGTTCTGCGGATCCAGCGACACCAGCGCGCCTTGGGCGGCGGGGATCTGGCTGAATTTAAGGGAGTTGTCCGGCTGGCGCTGCACCCGGATCAGATCGCCGACCTGGGCAACGTCCGCGGGCTGGCGAGGATTGGCCCCCATGCTGTTGGTATTGAGGAACTGGCGGGCCCATTTCATGGTGTCCCAGGCCACGTGCTCTTCCGATTCCCCATTGCGCGTCAGCACCTTGATGCCGTCCTTGTCCACTTGCGTGACGATGGCCGGTTCCAGGCTGCTGATGGTGCGTTGCTTGGTCAGTTCAAGGGCCCAGGCTTCCTTGGTCTTGCCCGGCAGGCGCGATTCAGGACCCCGGTAGCCGTGGCGCTGGTCGTAAGTCATCAGGCCTTCATGCAGCGCCGTATTGGCCATTTCCTGCAGATTGCTCGGTATCGTGGTGGTCACGCGAAAACCTTCGGTGTAGGCGTCGCTGCCATAGCGCCCGACCATCTCGGCCCGGGCCATTTCGGCGATGTACGGGGCATTCACTTCAGGGGTCGGCACGTGATAGCTGGCGTTCAACGGCTCGTTGATCGCGGCGGTGTAGTCGGCTTCGCTGATTTTCCCGAGCTTGTACATGCGCCCCAGGATCCAGTCGCGGCGCTCTTTGCTTCGTGTCGGGTTGGCCAGGGGGTTGAAACGCGACGGTGCCTTGGGCAGGCCGGCGATCATCGCCATCTGCGCCAGGCTGACGTCGCGAATCGATTTTCCGTAATACACCTGCGCCGCCGCCTCGATGCCGTAGGCGCGGTTGCCCAGGTAAATCTTGTTCACGTACAGCTCGAGGATTTCGTCCTTGGTCAGCTGCCGCTCGATTTGCAGGGCCAGGAGAATCTCGGTGGTCTTGCGCGAAAAGCTGCGCTCGCTGGTCAAGAAGAAGTTCTTGGCCACCTGCATGGTGATGGTGCTGCCGCCCGACTGGATATGACCACTCTTGATCAATTGGCTGGCTGCGCGCATCAGGCTGCCTGGATCGACACCATAGTGATTGGCGAAGTTGTCGTCCTCAGCACTTAGTAACGCATTGATGAAATTGGGGGGAATGTCGGCGAAACGGATCGGCGTGCGGCGCATTTCGCCAAATTCGGCGATCAACTTGTTGTCGCTGCTGTACACCCGCAAAGGAATCTGCAACTGAATACTTCTCAGCGCCTCCACGGACGGCAATCCCGGACTAAGGTAAAGAAACGCACCGCTCAGACCCAGCAGCAGTCCGCAGAAAACGGCGACGATGGACCATCCGAAAAATTTCAGCAGACGTATCAAGGCTTTTGGATATCCAGGCAAAGAATGAAAAAGGCGCCAGGTGCAGGGAAGGACCCGTGCTTGCAACAAAGCGAAAAAAAACGCTGGGCATTATAAGCATTTTTTTTCGTCGCAAACGCCATCCGGACATCCATCGGACCGGGGGGATTGAACGCAACGCATATTAGAGAGTCCGTAACTCACGGATAGTCATAGGGAATTGGTAGTGCTACGACTCTTCAATAAAAAAGCCCATGCGCTTCTGGGGATCGACATCAGCTCGACGTCGGTGAAGCTGCTCGAATTGAGTCGCCAGGGGGACCGTTACCGCGTCGAGTCGTATGCGGTCGAACCGTTGCCTGCCAACGCGGTGGTTGAAAAGAACATTGCCGAGCTCGAAGGTGTGGGACAGGCATTGTCGCGGGTGCTGGCCAAGGCCAAGACGCCCTTGCGCAACGTGGCGGTGGCCGTTGCGGGGTCGGCGGTCATCACCAAGACCATCGAGATGGACGCCGGGCTATCCGACGACGACATGGAAAACCAGCTCAAGATCGAAGCCGACCAGTACATTCCTTATCCCCTGGATGAGGTGGCGATCGATTTCGAAGTGGTGGGTGTATCGCCCCGCAGCGCCGAACGGGTCGAAGTGCTGCTGGCGGCGTGTCGCAAGGAAAACGTCGAGGTTCGCGAGGCCGCATTGGCGCTCGCCGGGCTGACCGCTCGCGTGGTTGACGTGGAAGCCTACGCGCTGGAGCGCGCCTTCGGCCTGCTCGCAACGCAGTTGGCCGCGTCCCAGGAGCGCCTGACCGTGGCGGTGATCGACATCGGTGCCACGATGACCACGCTCAGCGTGCTACACAATGGCCGCATCATTTATACCCGGGAACAACTGTTTGGTGGCCGCCAACTGACCGAGGAAATCCAGCGCCGCTATGGCCTGACCCCCGAGCAGGCCGGCCTGGCGAAAAAACAGGGCGGCTTGCCGGACGACTATCTCAGCGAGGTGTTGCAACCGTTTCGCGAAGCGCTGGTCCAGCAGGTGTCGCGCTCCTTGCAGTTCTTCTTCGCTTCGGGCCAGTACAGCGCGGTGGATCACATTCTGCTGGCCGGTGGCACGGCGTCGGTTGCGGGCCTGGATCGGCTGATCGAACAGCGCTTGGGCACACCGACCCAGGTGGCCAACCCGTTCACCAACATGGCCTTGAGCAGCAAGGTCAATGCGGGCGCCCTGGCCAGTGACGCGCCGGCGCTGATGATCGCCTGCGGGCTGGCCCTCAGGAGTTTCGACTGATGGCGCGGATCAACCTTCTACCCTGGCGCGAAGAGCTGCGCGAAGAGCGTCGCAAACGCTTTTTACTGGCGCTGGTGGGGGCGCTGGTCGGCGCGGTAGGGCTGACGCTGATTGCGGTGCAGTACCTGAACAGCGCCATCGACTATCAAACGGCACGTAATGGCCACATCACCGAGCAGATTGCGATACTCGACGAACGCATCCAGCAGATCAGCGAGCTCAAGGCTCGTCGGCAACAACTGCTGGAGCGCATGCGCATCATCCAGGACTTGCAGGGTAACCGACCGGTCAGCGCACGCATTTTCGACCAGCTGGCGCGGACCTTGCCGGACGGCGTGTATTTCACCGAGGTAAAGATGGAGGAGGGCACGCTCTCCATCAAGGGCGCGGCGCAGTCCAACAACCGCGTCTCGGACCTGATGCGCAACCTGGACTCATCGGACCTGTTCGACGCGCCCAGCCTGACGGAAGTCAAGGCCACCACGGCAGGCCAGCTTGACCAGGCGAACGTTTTTCAGCTGACGGTTCGCCAGACCCGCCCGGCCGATGCGGAGGACGCCCAATGAAGCCGGGGGAGTGGCTGGACGCGCTGCGCAAGATCGATATCAGTGACCTGGATACCAACAACGTCGGTTCGTGGCCCATGGCGGTCAAGTGGCTGGCCGGCATCCTGTTGGTCATCCTGGTGCTGGGACTGGGCTATAACTTTGCTTTGAGCGACCTGCAAACCCAGCTGCAGCAGGTGCGCGAGGAAGAAAGTACGCTTAAGGCGCAATTTGCGGGCAAGGCCCACATGGCGGCGAACCTGGAGCGCTACACCGAACAGATGAAGCAGATGGAGACCTCCTTCGGCGTGCTGTTGCGGCAATTGCCCAGTGACACCGAGGTGCCGGGCCTGCTGGAGGACATCACCCGCACGGGCCTGGGCAGCGGCCTGGAGTTCGAGGAAATCAAGCTGTTGCCGGAAGTCACCCAGCCGTTCTACATCGAGTTGCCGATCCAGATCACCGTGACGGGCGGCTACCATGACCTGGCGACTTTCGTCAGCGGTGTGGCCGGGTTGCCCCGGATCGTCACCCTGCACGATTTCGAAATCGCACCGATGGAGCCCGAAGCAGGGGCGAAGCTGCGCATGAGCATCCAGGCCAAGACCTACCGGTACAACGAGCAGGAGGCCCAGCCATGAGGGCGACCTGTCGCATCAGCCTGCTGGCCGGGTTACTCGCGTTGGCTGGTTGCAACAACGGCGACGGCTTCAGCGACCTGGACGCCTATATGAACGAGGTACGCCTGCGCCCGCCCGGCAAGATAGAACCCACGCCGACCTTCAGGCCTAACGAAACCTTTACCTACAGCGCCGCCAATCTGCGTAGCCCATTCTCCCAGCAGGTGCGCGTGGACCAGGCCGGCCGGCAACAGGGCTCGCGCAACGTGCGGCCCGACCCCAATCGAGCCAAGCAATACCTGGAAGGCTTCAACATCGAACAGTTTGAAATGGTCGGGACGATCTCCAATGCCAGTGGCTCCTTTGCGCTCTTGCGCGGCGCGGGTGGGGTGCATCGGTTGAAGGTCGGAGACTATCTGGGGCGCAACGACGGACGGATCGTCGCCATCAGCGCCACCCAGGTCGATGTGGTCGAAATCGTTCCTGACGGCGAAGGTGCCTGGCTGGAGCGGCCTCGGACCATTCCTTTGAAAGAGCATTCATAGTGGAATTCGAACAATGAACAGGATTTTTCCAGCCCTCGGTATTTCGCTATGGATAGCGCTGCTGTCGCCGACGGTTCATGGGGCCAGCCTGAAGACGCTCGATGTCGCGACGTTGCCGGGTGACCGTATCGAGCTGAAGCTTGCCTTCGACGGGCCACCACCGACGCCGCGAGGCTATACCACCGAACAACCGGCCCGTATCGCGCTGGACCTGCCCGGCGTGACCAGTCAATTAACCAGCAAGAGCCGTGACCTTGGCGCAGGCAACGCGCGCAGCGCCACGGTGGTAGAGGCGGGTGAGCGAACCCGGTTGATCATCGGCCTTACGCAATTGGCGCCTTATGACACGCGAATCGAGGGTAACAACCTGTTCGTGGTGGTCGGCAAGGGCGCGGCTGCCAGGACCTCCACGCAGCCCCCGCGCCCGGCAATCGCCAGCCCTGCGCCCGCCAGGCCCAGCGCCTCGCTGGGCAAAGCCATCAGGGGGGTGGATTTCCAGCGTGGCACCCAGGGTGAAGGCAATGTAGTGATCGACCTGTCGGACCCTTCCATCGCTCCCGACATCCAGGAGCGCGAAGGCAAGATCATCCTCAATTTTGCCAGGACGCAATTGCCCGAACCGTTACGGGTGCGCCTGGACGTCAAGGACTTCGCCACCCCGGTGCAATTCGTCAATGCCAGCGCTGGCGCCGATCGCGCCACCATCAGCATCGAGCCCAGCGGCACGTTCGACTATTCGACCTACCAGACCGACAACAAGCTGACCGTCAGTGTCCGGCCAATGAGCGTCGAGGACCTGCAAAAACGCAACACCGATCGTGCCGCCTATAACGGCGAAAAGTTGTCCCTCAACTTCCAGGACATTGAAGTGCGCTCGGTGCTGCAGTTGATCGCCGACTTCACCAATCTGAACCTGGTGGCCAGCGACACGGTGCAGGGCGGGATCACACTGCGCTTGCAGAACGTACCTTGGGACCAAGCGTTGGACCTTGTGCTCAAGACCAAGGGGCTGGACAAGCGCATGGTTGGAAATGTGCTGCTGGTGGCGCCGGCGGATGAGATTGCGGCACGCGAGCGCCAGGAGCTGGAATCCCAGAAGCAGATTGCCGACCTGGCGCCGCTGCGGCGCGAGCTGTTGCAGGTCAACTATGCGAAGGCGGCCGACATTGCCAAGCTGTTCCAGTCGGTCACCAGTGCCGAGGCGAAGGCGGACGAGCGGGGCACGATCACGGTCGATGAGCGGACCAACAACATTATTGCCTACCAGACCCAGGACCGACTCGACGAGCTGCGCCGGATCGTGGCGCAACTGGATATCCCGGTGCGCCAGGTGATGATCGAGGCGCGAATCGTCGAGGCCAACGTCGATTACGACAAAAGCCTGGGCGTGCGTTGGGGCGGCTCGATCCAGAACAAGGGCAACTGGAATTCGTCCGGCGTCTCCACCGGGGACTCCACCACCATTGGCACGCCGGGCAGCACCAGCACCAACCAGCCGTTCGTCGACCTGGGCGCGTCAGGCAATACGTCGGGAATCGGTATCGCGTTCATCACCGACAACGTGCTGCTGGATCTGGAGCTGACGGCCATGGAAAAGACCGGCAATGGGGAAATCGTCTCCCAGCCCAAAGTGGTGACCTCCGACAAGGAGACCGCGAAAATCCTCAAGGGCACCGAAATTCCCTACCAGGAAGCCAGCTCCAGCGGCGCCACCTCGGTGTCGTTCAAGGAAGCCGCGCTGTCGCTGGAGGTGACCCCGCAAATCACTCCGGACAACCGCATCATCATGGAGGTCAAGGTCACCAAGGATGAGCCGGACTACTTGAACATGGTGCAGGATGTGCCGCCGATCAAGAAAAACGAAGTCAACGCCAAGGTCCTGGTCAATGATGGCGAGACCATTGTGATTGGCGGGGTTTTCTCAAATACTCAGAGCAAGGTCGTAGATAAGGTGCCATTTCTTGGCGATGTGCCGTATCTTGGCCGCCTTTTCCGGCGTGATGTGGTTTCGGAGAAAAAATCCGAGCTGCTGGTGTTTCTCACTCCGCGTATCATGAACAACCAGGCGATTGCTGTGAGTCGTTGATTCTGTGCGAAATTTGATTCTTGTTGGACCGATGGGGGCTGGAAAAAGCACCATCGGTCGTCTGCTGGCCAAAGAGCTGCGCCTGCCATTCAAAGATTCCGACAAGGAAATTGAATTGCGCACGGGTGCCAATATCCCGTGGATCTTCGATAAGGAAGGCGAGCCGGGCTTTCGCGACCGCGAGCAGGCGATGATCGCCGAGCTGTGTGGTTTCGAGGGTGTGGTGCTGGCCACCGGCGGCGGCGCGGTGATGCGCGAAGCCAATCGTCGGGCGCTGCATGCCGGCGGACGGGTGGTCTATCTGCATGCATCCGTCGAACAGCAGGTCGGCCGCACCGCCCGTGATCGCAACCGCCCGCTGTTGCGTACCGCCGACCCGGCCAGGACCCTGCGGGACCTGCTGGAGGTGCGTGACCCGCTGTATCGGGAAATAGCCGATCTGGTCATCGAAACCGATGAGCGTCCGCCGCGGATGGTGGTGCTGGAAATTCTGGAGCGCCTGCAACAATTGCCCCCCCGTTAATGCGCCGCGCGAAATGCGCTATCCTCGGCATCCCGTCCAAGCCCGACTGGGGCGTGGCGGATGGCCATTAACTGGCGTCATGGCAGGCACCACGGACTTTCGTTAATTGCAGGCAGGACGCCTGATTTCATCTTCACTGTGGGGACACATGCAGACACTTAAGGTCGATCTGGGCGAGCGCAGCTACCCGATTCACATTGGCGAAGGCTTGCTGGACCAGCCAGAACTGCTGGCGCCGCACATCGCTGGGCGGCAAGTGGCAATCATCACCAATGAAACCGTCGCCCCTTTGTATCTGGAACGCCTGACTCGCAGCCTGTCGGCTTATTCGGTCATTTCCGTCGTGTTGCCTGACGGTGAGGCCTTCAAGACGTGGGAAACCCTGCAATTGATTTTCGACGGGCTGCTGACCGCGCGGCATGATCGCCGCACCACCGTGGTCGCCCTGGGTGGCGGCGTGATCGGTGACATGGCGGGTTTTGCCGCGGCGTGTTATCAGCGCGGTGTGGATTTCATCCAGATTCCAACCACGCTGCTTTCCCAGGTCGACTCGTCGGTCGGAGGCAAGACCGGGATCAACCATCCGCTGGGCAAGAACATGGTGGGTGCGTTCTATCAGCCCAACGTGGTGCTGATCGACACCGCCACGCTCAAGTCCTTGCCGGCGCGCGAGCTGTCTGCCGGGTTGGCGGAAGTCATCAAGTACGGGCTGATCTGCGACGAGCCATTCCTGGGTTGGCTCGAAGACAACGTAGATCGCCTGCGTGCGCTGGATCAAACGGCGCTCACCTACGCCATCGAGCGTTCCTGCGCAGCCAAGGCTGCCGTGGTTGGCGCCGATGAGCGCGAGTCGGGCGTGCGTGCCACGCTCAACCTGGGCCACACCTTCGGCCACGCCATCGAAACCCATATGGGTTATGGCGTCTGGCTGCATGGCGAGGCCGTTGCCGCGGGGACGGTCATGGCCCTGGAGATGTCTGCGCGCCTGGGCTGGATCAGCGAGCAGGAGCGTGATCGTGGAATTCGCCTGTTCCAGCGCGCCGGGCTGCCGGTCGTTCCGCCCGAAGAAATGACCGAGGCGGATTTCCTTGAACACATGGCAATCGACAAAAAAGTGATCGACGGTCGTCTGCGTCTGGTGCTGCTGCGCCACATGGGCGAAGCGGTGGTGACCGACGATTATCCGAAAGAGGTTCTACAGGCCACGCTGGGAGCGGACTACCGCGCCCTGGCTCAGCTTAAAGGTTAAGAAGATTTCGATGACTAGTTTGCATGCCGACGAGGCTTTCCTCGGCCACTTCCAGTTAAGTCATGACCCATTTGCTCCTCGGGTCCCAGGCTTCAAGTTCTTCCCGGCCCAACGCAAGCCGGTGCTGGGCCAGTTGCACCACTTGGCGCGCTACAGCCAGTTGCTGTTGGTCGTCACCGGCCCCCAGGGCAGCGGCAAGACGTTGCTGCGCCAAGCGCTGGTGGCCAGTACCAACAAACAGTCGGTGCAAAGCGTGGTGGTGTCGGCCCGTGGCGCGGGCGATGCGGCGGGTGTGTTGCGTCAAGTGGCCCAGGCGCTGAATGTCGCCCAGGCGGAGATTGGCGCAATTCTCGACCAGATCGTGCAATTGGCGCTGACCGGTCAGGAAGTCTATCTCCTGGTGGATGATGCCGAACAACTCGACGAATCTGCCTTGGAAGCCTTGCTGGCCCTCGCCGCCGGTGCACCGGAAGGACGCCCTCACGTGTTCCTGTTTGGCGAGTCGTCGTTGATCGCAGTTCTAGACCAACTGGAACTTGAGGAAGAGCGTTTCCACGTCATCGAACTGGCGCCCTACACCGAGGAAGAAACACGCGAATACCTGGCGCAGCGTCTTGAGGGTGCGGGCCGGGGTATCGAACTTTTCACCGCGGATCAGATCTCTGAGATTCACGAAAGCTCCGACGGCTGGCCTGGCAACATCAACCAGGTGGCTCGAGATGCTCTGATCGAAATCATGATCGCCAGCCGCTCAGCGGTGAAGCGTCCAAGTATGGGGTTCAACATGCCGAAGAAACACGTATTGGCGATTTCCGCCGTGGTCGTGGTCGCGGTCGCTGCCGCCTGGCTGATGCCAGGTCGCAACAAGGCACCCACCACCGGCGCACCTGCCAACGAACAGGCACAGCTGCCTCTCGGTCAGGGCACGCCGCAACCCAACGCAGGTGCCGGCGCCCCGGCGGTGGAATTTGCCGGCAACACGCAGCCAATGCCGCTGCCGCTGGTCGGGCAGTCACAGCCGGTCATGCGCGGTCCCCTGGCTGAAGCGGCTGGCGGAATTACCGAAGGCGACGACGGCGCACCGCCGCCGATCGAAGACACCAGCGACGTACCACCTACCGTGACCACCACCGCGCCACCTGCCGGTGTGCCTGCCGGTCCGGCGCCGACCCCAGCTCCCGCCAAGCCGACTCCGGCGCCGACCCAGTTGGCGACCGCCAAGCCTGCTCCGGTTCCAGCGCCTGCCACCAAGCCGGCCCCAGCGGCCAAGCCTGCCGCCACCCCGGCCAAGGCCGCGGGCGGTAGCTGGTATGCCGGCCAGGCGCCGGGCAACTACGTGGTGCAGATCCTCGGCACCAGCTCCGAAACTGCTGCGCAGAGTTTCGTCAAGGAGCAGGGCGGCGAGTACCGTTATTTCAAGAAAGTGCTCAACGGCAAGCCGCTTTACGTCATCACCTACGGCAGCTTTGCCAACCGTGACGCAGCCGTTTCCGCCATCAAGGCCTTGCCAGCGAAGGTTCAGGCTGGTAAACCTTGGCCTCGCACTGTCGCCAGCGTCCAACAGGAACTGGCAGCAACTCGCTGATGATTCGGCGGCCTTACCCAGGCCGCCTCTCCCGGCAACCTCAAAATTTCCGCAACGGCGAGCGACCTTTCAGGCCGCGCGCCTTGTGGTGTCTGCGTCACAGTAGCGTTTGAGTCGTAGCGGTCGAACCCAAAAAAGTTTTGACTAGCACAGCATATAGCTTTAAACCTTTCACAAATGCGACATGGATTTGCGACAGTTCGTCGTCAAATTTGTGAGCCTCTGTGACGGTGTGTACAATGACCTCCCTTTTGCCCCCGCAAAGCTGGCGTACGTTCGGCGCGGCACGCAACTGGCTGAATTGAAAAGAAATTTGCCTCGATAAGAGGCAGCCTGGTGAGAAAGTGTCTATGAAAGCAGGTCTGTACCAACCAGATGAATTCAAGGATAACTGCGGTTTTGGCCTGATAGCCCATATGCAGGGCGAGCCCAGTCATACCCTTTTGCAAACGGCCATTGAGGCCCTGACCTGCATGACCCACCGTGGTGGGATCAACGCCGACGGCAAGACCGGTGACGGTTGTGGCTTGCTGATTCAAAAACCCGACGAGTTCCTGCGTGCCGTAGCCCAGGAAACGTTTGGCGTGACCCTGCCCAAGCAATACGCCGTGGGCATGGTGTTTTTCAATCAGGACCCGGTAAAGGCCCAAGCCGCTCGCGAAAACATGAATCGCGAGATCCTGGCCGCCGGCCTGCAATTGGTCGGCTGGCGCAAAGTGCCGATCGACACCAGCGTCCTCGGCCGCCTGGCCCTTGAGCGCCTGCCCCTGATCGAGCAAGTATTTATTGCCGGCGAAGGTCTGAGCGACCAAGAGATGTCGATCAAGCTGTTCAGCTCGCGTCGTCGCTCGTCCGTGGCCAACGCTGCCGACACCGATCACTACATCTGCAGCTTTTCCCACAAGACCATCATTTATAAAGGCCTGATGATGCCGGCGGACCTCACCGCCTTTTATCCGGACCTGAGCGACGAGCGCCTGAAGACCGCGATCTGCGTGTTCCACCAGCGCTTCTCCACCAACACCCTGCCGAAATGGCCGCTGGCCCAGCCATTCCGCTTCCTCGCTCACAACGGCGAGATCAACACCATCACCGGCAACCGCAACTGGGCCGTGGCTCGTCGCACCAAGTTCGCCAACGACTTGATGCCGGACCTGGAAGAGCTTGGCCCGCTGGTCAACCGCGTGGGTTCGGACTCATCGAGCATGGACAACATGCTCGAGCTGATGGTGACCGGTGGCATCGACCTGTTCCGTGGCGTGCGCATGCTGGTGCCGCCAGCGTGGCAAAACGTCGAGACCATGGACCCGGACCTGCGCGCCTTCTACGAATACAACTCCATGCACATGGAGCCGTGGGACGGCCCGGCCGGTATCGTCATGACCGACGGTCGCTACGCGGTGTGCCTGCTCGACCGTAACGGCCTGCGTCCGGCACGTTGGGTCACCACCACCAACGGCTTCATCACCCTGGCCTCGGAAATCGGCGTCTGGAACTACCAGCCCCAGGACGTCATCGCCAAGGGCCGCGTAGGCCCGGGCCAGATCTTTGCCGTGGACACCGAAACCGGCCAGATCCTCGACACCGACGCCATCGACAACCGTCTCAAGTCCCGTCATCCGTACAAGCAATGGCTGCGCAAGAATGCCCTGCGCATCCAGGCGACCATGGAAGACAACGATCACGGTTCGGCTTTCTACGACGTCGATCAGCTCAAGCAGTACATGAAGATGTACCAGGTGACGTTCGAAGAGCGTGACCAAGTGTTGCGTCCGTTGGGCGAGCAAGGCTACGAAGCGGTCGGCTCCATGGGCGACGACACACCGATGGCCGTGCTATCGCAGCGCGTGCGCACGCCGTACGACTATTTCCGCCAGCAGTTCGCGCAGGTCACCAACCCGCCGATCGACCCGCTGCGCGAAGCGATCGTGATGTCGCTGGAAATCTGCCTCGGCGCAGAACGCAACATTTTCCAGGAGTCGCCGGAGCATGCCTCGCGCGTGATCCTCAGCTCGCCGGTCATTTCGCCGGCCAAGTGGCGCTCGCTGACCAACCTCGATCGCCCGGGCTTCGAGCGCCAGGTCATCGACCTGAACTACGACGAAAGCGTCGGTCTGGAAGCGGCGATCCGCAACGTGGCCGATCAGGCTGAAGAAGCCGCGCGCGCCGGTCGCACTCAGATCGTGCTGAGCGACCGCCACATCGCGCCGGGCAAGCTGCCGATCCACGCCTCGCTGGCCACCGGCGCGGTGCACCATCGCCTGACCGAAAAGGGCCTGCGCTGCGATTCGAACATCCTGGTGGAAACCGCCACGGCTCGCGATCCGCATCACTTCGCGGTGCTGATCGGCTTCGGCGCCTCGGCGGTCTATCCGTTCCTGGCCTATGAAGTGCTGGGCGACCTGATCCGTACCGGTGAAGTGCTGGGCGACCTCTACGAGGTGTTCAAGAACTACCGCAAGGGGATCACCAAGGGCCTGCTCAAGATCCTTTCGAAGATGGGGATTTCGACCATCGCCTCGTACCGTGGCGCGCAATTGTTCGAGGCCATCGGCCTGTCCGAAGAAGTCTGCGAGCTGAGCTTCCGTGGCGTGCCAAGCCGCATCAAGGGCGCGCGCTTCGTCGACATCGAAGCCGAACAGAAAGCCCTGGCCGCCGAAGCCTGGAGTCCGCGCAAGCCGATCCAGCAGGGTGGCTTGCTGAAATTCGTCCACGGTGGCGAATACCACGCCTACAACCCGGACGTGGTCAATACCTTGCAGGCCGCCGTGCAGCAGGGCGACTACAGCAAGTTCAAGGAATACACCGCGCTGGTGGACAACCGTCCGGTGTCGATGATTCGCGACCTGCTCAAGGTCAAGACCCTCGACACGCCGCTGGACATCAGTGAAGTAGAGCCGCTGGAATCGGTACTCAAGCGTTTCGATTCGGCTGGTATTTCCCTGGGTGCGTTGTCCCCCGAAGCCCACGAAGCCCTGGCGGAAGCCATGAACCGCCTCGGCGCGCGTTCCAACTCCGGCGAAGGCGGCGAAGACCCGGCGCGCTACGGCACCATCAAGAGTTCGAAGATCAAGCAAGTGGCGACCGGCCGCTTCGGTGTGACGCCGGAATACCTGGTCAACGCCGAAGTGTTGCAGATCAAGGTGGCCCAGGGCGCCAAGCCCGGTGAGGGCGGCCAATTGCCTGGCGGCAAGGTCAACGGCCTGATCGCCAAGCTGCGTTATGCGGTCCCCGGCGTGACCCTGATTTCACCGCCGCCGCACCACGACATCTACTCGATCGAAGATTTGTCGCAACTGATCTTCGACCTCAAGCAGGTGAATCCCAAGGCCCTGGTCTCGGTGAAGCTGGTGGCGGAAGCTGGCGTGGGCACCATTGCCGCGGGCGTGGCGAAAGCCTATGCCGACCTGATCACCATTTCCGGCTACGACGGCGGCACCGGCGCATCGCCGCTGACCTCGATCAAGTACGCCGGCGCGCCGTGGGAACTGGGCCTGGCGGAAACTCACCAGACTCTGCGCGGCAACGACCTGCGCGGCAAAGTTCGGGTGCAGACCGACGGTGGCCTGAAAACCGGCCTCGACGTGATCAAGGCCGCGATTCTCGGCGCCGAAAGCTTTGGCTTCGGCACTGCGCCGATGATTGCCCTGGGCTGCAAATACCTGCGCATCTGCCACCTGAACAACTGCGCCACCGGCGTGGCGACCCAGAACGAGAAGCTGCGCAAGGATCACTACATCGGCACTGTCGACATGGTGGTGAATTTCTTCACCTACGTGGCCGAAGAGACCCGTGAATGGCTCGCGAAGCTGGGCGTGCGCTCGCTGGAAGAGCTGATCGGCCGTACCGATCTGCTCGAAGTGATCGAAGGCCAGACCGCCAAGCAGCAACACCTGGACCTGACTCCGTTGCTGGGCAGCGACCTCATTCCCGCGGACAAGCCACAGTTCTGCCAGGTTGATCGCAACCCGCCGTTCGACAAGGGCGAGCTGGCCGAGAAGATGGTCGACATGGCCGCTGCGGCGATCAACGACATGAGCGGTGCCGAGTTCGAACTGAACATCTGCAATTGCGATCGCTCCATCGGTGCGCGTATCTCCGGTGAAATCGCTCGCAAGCATGGCAACCAGGGCATGGCCCAGGCGCCGATCACCTTCCGCTTCAAGGGCACGGCCGGGCAAAGCTTCGGCGTCTGGAACGCCGGCGGCCTGAACATGTACCTGGAAGGTGACGCGAACGACTACGTGGGCAAGGGCATGACCGGCGGCAAGTTGGTTATCGTTCCGCCCAAGGGCAGTGTCTACCGGACCCAGGACAGTGCGATCATCGGCAACACCTGCCTGTATGGCGCCACGGGCGGCAAGTTGTTTGCCGCTGGCACCGCGGGCGAGCGTTTCGCCGTGCGTAACTCCGGCGCCCACACCGTGGTGGAAGGCACCGGCGATCACTGCTGCGAGTACATGACCGGTGGTTTTGTCTGCGTCCTGGGCAAGACCGGTTACAACTTCGGCTCCGGCATGACCGGCGGTTTCGCCTATGTGCTCGACCAGGACAACACCTTCGTTGACCGGGTCAACCACGAACTGGTGGAAATCCAGCGGATCAGCGGCGAAGCGATGGAAGCGTATCGCAGCCACCTGCAGCGCGTGCTGAACGAGTATGTCGAGGAGACCGACAGCGAGTGGGGTCGTGAACTCGCCGAGAACCTCGATGACTACTTGCGTCGTTTCTGGCTGGTCAAGCCCAAGGCTGCCAACCTGAAGTCGTTGCTTTCCAGCACCCGTGCCAACCCGCAGTGATATGCGCCTGAAGAGTTTGATGAGGTTTTAACAATGGCTGAACGTCTGAATAATGACTTCCAGTTCATCGATGTCGGGCGCAAGGATCCGAAGAAGAAACTGTTGCGTCAACGCAAGAAAGAGTTCGTGGAAATCTACGAGCCTTTCAAACCCCAGCAGTCGGCCGACCAGGCCCACCGTTGCCTGGGTTGCGGTAACCCGTACTGCGAATGGAAGTGCCCGGTGCACAACTTCATTCCCAACTGGCTGAAACTAGTGGCCGAGGGCAACATCCTCCAGGCCGCCGAGCTGTCCCACCAGACCAACACCCTGCCGGAAGTCTGCGGCCGGGTGTGCCCGCAGGATCGCCTGTGTGAAGGTGCCTGCACCCTCAACGACGGTTTCGGCGCGGTGACCATCGGTTCGGTGGAGAAGTACATCACCGACACCGCGTTCGCCATGGGCTGGCGCCCGGACATGTCCAAGGTCAAGCCGACCGGCAAGCGTGTCGCGATCATCGGCGCGGGCCCGGCGGGCCTGGGCTGTGCGGACGTGCTGGTGCGCGGCGGCGTGACCCCTGTGGTGTTCGACAAGAACCCGGAAATCGGCGGCCTGCTGACCTTCGGCATCCCCGAATTCAAGCTGGAAAAGAGCGTGCTGAGCAATCGTCGCGAAGTGTTCACCGGCATGGGCATCGAGTTCCGCCTGAACATGGAGGTGGGCAAGGACGTGACCATGGAGCAACTGCTCGAAGAATACGATGCGGTATTCATGGGCATGGGCACCTACACCTACATGAAGGGCGGCTTTGCCGGTGAGGACCTGCCGGGCGTGTACGACGCGCTGGACTTCCTGATCGCCAACGTCAACCGCAACCTGGGCTTTGAAAAGTCGCCGGAAGACTTTGTCGACATGAAAGGCAAGAAGGTCGTGGTACTCGGCGGTGGCGATACGGCGATGGACTGCAACCGTACGTCGATTCGCCAGGGCGCCAAGTCGGTGACCTGTGCTTATCGTCGTGACGAAGCGAACATGCCCGGCTCGCGTAAAGAGGTGAAGAACGCCAAGGAAGAAGGCGTGAAATTCCTCTACAACCGCCAGCCGATTGCGATTGTCGGTGAAGACAAGGTTGAAGGCGTGAAGGTGGTCGAGACCCGTCTCGGCGAACCGGATGCCCGTGGCCGTCGCAGCCCGGAGCCGATCCCTGGTTCCGAAGAGATCATCCCGGCCGACGCCGTGGTCATCGCTTTCGGCTTCCGTCCAAGCCCGGCGCCGTGGTTCGAGCAATTCAGCATCCAGACCGACAGCCAGGGCCGCGTCGTCGCCCCGGAACAAGGCCAGTACAAGCACCAGACCAGCAACCCGAAGATCTTCGCCGGTGGCGACATGGTCCGGGGTTCCGACCTGGTGGTGACGGCGATCTTCGAAGGCCGTAATGCGGCGGAAGGGATCCTGGATTACCTGCAAGTCTGACCGCTGTAGATCGTTCCCACGCTTTGCGTGGGAATGCCTCAAGGGACGCTCCGCGTTCCAGGGGCACGCAGAGCGTGGGGAACGATCAATGAGGAGCAGCCAAACCGCGACAAATTGCCTCGATAGATAAAAGGCACGGCACTTGCCGTGCCTTTTACGTCGCGCTCTGAGAAAATGCCCGCACTTTTTTTCCGGATGCCGACATGACTGCCCTGAAGAACGACCGTTTCCTTCGCGCCCTGCTCAAGCAACCTGTAGACGTCACCCCGGTATGGATGATGCGTCAGGCCGGTCGCTACCTGCCGGAGTACCGTGCCAGCCGCGCCAAGGCCGGTGACTTCATGAGCTTGTGCATGAATCCGCAGTTCGCCTGCGAAGTCACGATGCAGCCGCTGGATCGCTACCCGCAGCTGGACGCGGCGATCCTGTTCTCCGACATCCTCACCATCCCCGACGCCATGGGCCAAGGCCTGTACTTCGAGACCGGCGAAGGCCCGCGCTTCAAGAAAGTCGTCAGCACCCTGGCCGATATCGAGGCCTTGCCGATTCCGGATCCGCAGAAAGACCTGGGCTATGTCATGGACGCGGTCAGTACCATTCGCCGGGAACTCAACGGTCGCGTGCCGCTGATCGGTTTCTCCGGCAGCCCGTGGACGCTCGCGACCTACATGGTCGAAGGCGGATCGTCGAAAGACTTCCGCAAGACCAAGGCGATGCTCTACGACAACCCCCAAGCCATGCACCTGTTGCTGGACAAGCTGGCCCAGTCGGTCACGTCCTACCTCAACGGCCAGATCCTGGCTGGCGCGCAAGCGGTGCAGATCTTCGATACCTGGGGCGGCAACCTGTCGGCAGCGGCGTATCAGGAGTTTTCCCTGGCCTACATGCGCAAGATCGTCAGCGGCCTGATCCGCGAGCACGAAGGTCGCAAAGTCCCAGTGATCCTGTTCACCAAGAACGGCGGCCTGTGGCTGGAAAGCATCGCCGATGCAGGCGCCGACGCCCTGGGTCTGGACTGGACCTGCGACATTGGCAACGCCCGCGAGCGTGTCGGCCACAAGGTCGCCCTGCAAGGCAACATGGACCCGACCGTGCTCTACGCCAAGCCTGAAGCCATCCGCGCTGAAGTCGGACGCATCCTCGCCAGTTACGGCAAGGGCAGTGGCCATGTGTTCAATCTCGGCCACGGCATCACCCCTGAGGTCGATCCGGAACATGCCGGCGCCTTCCTGCGAGCGGTGCACGAGTTGTCGGCGCAATATCACGTCTGATTGCTGCCCCTGTTACCCAGCCTGTCCGGACCCGTGCCGGACAGGCTTTTTAATGTCTGGATGTTTAACAGTTCGATATAGACCAGCCGATCGTTTAGAAGCGTTTAGTTGTTTGTTTTATGGCGATATCTGCTTGTACGATATTTCTTTAATTATGTAAGGGAAATCGATTCAGAGATCGTTCCTTCCATGTTGAGAGATTTGTCCTACATAGGAATCGGTTAACTTTCTATAAGGTTTCTGGCACTTGCGAGGTTTGGCGCTGAGCCGTCTGGTGCGCCTTTGCAAGGGGCGGTAATACGTCTTTCATTTCGATGAATAGTCTGGAACTTATATGAAAAATAACTTTAACAAGAGCAAGGTATTAACGGGGTGCACTACCTCCTTAGTTCTTTTGTCAACCATGATGACGTCTCAAGATGTGCTGGCCCATGGTTATCTCGACGTACCGCCTTCGCGCGCGTTGCTCTGCCAGAAAGGTGACAACAAAAATTGCGGTGGCGCGCAATACGAACCGCAAAGTACCGGTGAAACTTTCAAGGGTTTCCCGAACGGCGTCGGTGGGGCGCCGCTGCAAGGTCCCGTTGACGGCAAGATCGCCAGCGGCGGTCACGCATTGTTTTCTGCCTTGGATGCGCAATCGGCCACGCGTTGGCACTTGACCGAGATCAAGGACCGCAACATTGACTTTCAATGGCGATACACCGCGGTGCACCCTGCAACCAAGCACGAATATTTCATTACCCACGACGGCTGGAACCCAAACGAAGCGCTTAAGCGTGCCTCGTTCGACAGCACGCCGTTCTGTACTGTGGAGGGTGCTAATCAGGTCCCGGTCGGAGGCGCCAAACACAACTGCGTCATTCCCGACAGCAAGTCGGGTCATCACGTCATCCTGGCCGTTTGGACAGTGGGCGATACCGACAACGCGTTCTACGACCCGGCCGATGTGAACATCCTCGCCGAAGCCGCATTGCCGGGCGGCTGGCAGCCGGTGGGCAGCATTACCCCAGCGACCCCATTGCTGATGGGTGACAAGGTCAAGGCCCGGGCGTTCTCCGCGAGCGGTGAAAGTACCGAATACAGCGTAGAGATCCGTATCGATAACGCTGAAGTAGGCAAGCCTGAAAACTGGTCGTTCAAGCTGGCCGAAGCCATCAACAACGCCCATTCCGTGATTCGTGCCGGTATTCGTGACAATGACGGCAATATCACGCCGGTCGAGGGCACCAACCGCCTGTATGCGCAGAAAGAAAGCGGTGTGACTCGCTATGAAGTGCAACTGGACATGCAGGAAGACGCTGGCGCCAGCATGGAGATTTCCTCCCTGCAACCAGAATACGTCCTCGACAAAGGTCGGGTGAGCATGGTGTTCGCCGCGCAGACAAACCGCAGAATGAACCTCGAAGCCACGCTGTTCGACGAGAAGAACAAACAGGTGGGTGTCGTGAGCAAGACCGTGGCTGAAGGCAGCACCAACCTGAACCTGGACGTGCGCAGTGCCCCTGGCGCCCATACCCTCACGCTGGTGGGAACCACCGAAGACGGGCGCACCACCCGCCAGGATACCCAGGCGGTCACCCTGACCGGTGAAGGCGCGGGCATCGAGTACGACTTCGTATTCCCTGAAGGTATCAGCGACTACACCGCCGGCACGAAAGTGCTGCAGCCCAAGACTGACGAAGTCTTCGAATGCAAGCCGTTCCCGGCGTCCGGCTACTGCAAGCAGTACGGCCCGACGTCGAACGGTTTCGAGCCGGGTGTCGGTGCGTCCTGGCAAAGCGCCTGGGACAAGCTGTAAGTCCTGACAGGCACGGCCCCAGGCATTCCGTACAGGTTGCCCGGGGCTTTCGAGCGAGGTCACAACCATGCATTCCAACTGTCTCGGGCAACGGGTTCGGCTGCGCGGGCTACCGGTCGCCAGACATGAGTTTTTCGTACCTCCGATGGCGCGGCGGCGATCCTGCGCAAAGCCTGCGGGCGCGATGGTCCCAAGGACGCAAAGGTGAACCTGTCTTTTCTGAGCGGCGGCCGCCTGCCGAAGCTGCTGGTGGTCATACCGCTGCTGTATGGCGTTTTTCTGGCCGAGCAAGAGTGGCGCTTTCGCCAGGCGTTGAGCCGTGATGCGCCAGTGGTCGTCGACACACCGGCAGTCCCGGTTCGCCAGCTACCCAACGTGCAAGCGGTGGCAACCGTACTAGGGCTGCCGCTTGGGGGGGCACAGGCATCAAGCGCTGAACCGATCACGTTGCAAGCCAGTTTTGTCGCTGGCCAAGGCTTGTCGCGGGCATTGCTGGCCGACGCCGCTGGCTCGCGAATTTACCAGGTAGGTGAGCGCTTGCCGGGCGGCAGCGTGCTGCGCCGGGTCGAGGCGAGCCATGTGCTGTTATGGCGCAACGGGCGGGAAGAGCGGCTGGCCCTGCGGCAGGAAGCCAAACCTCTGTTGCGCAAACTGGACCCTGGGGAAGGCCGCCATGCCGCGCTTCGTTCTTCGCAATACCTACGCCCGGTGGTTGGGCAATCAGAGTGATCGAATTCATGAATAGCTTCATCCGGGGCCGCACCTCGCGGTTCCTGTTCTGTCTTGCCGTGTCTTGTTCGTTGTTGCCCACCGGTTCGTTGCGCGCCGAAGAGCCCCAATGGCAACTGGCGATGAACAACGCAGAACTACGCGACGTGGTCGATGAAATCTCGGCCATCCTGGGCAAGACCGTGGTGCTCGATCCCCGGGTGACGGGGCGTATTACTGTGATGTCCCACCAGGCGCTGGACCGTGAAGGCGTGCGTCGGTTGTTCTATTCGGTGCTCGACGCCCACAACTTCACCGTGATCGACGAAGGCGAGCGGATCCTGATCGTCCCGGTCAGCGATGCCAAGACGCGGGCCAGTGCCAGCGCCGTGAAAAACACCACTCCGTCGCAGTTCGTCACCCGGGTCATCGACTTGCAGTCGGGTGTTGCCGCCGATATTGCCGGGCTGGTCCGGCCCCTTGTGTCGGGCAATGGCTATATCGGCCCTTCAGTGTCTTCCAACGCGCTGGTGGTAACCGACACCGCCGCCAACGTGCAGCGCATTGTCGGCGTGGTGCACCAGTTGGATTCTGGACGTAACCGCAACCACAGGGTGCTGCGTTTGAGTCATGCCCAGGCCGGGGATATCGCGCCGATCATGCAGGCCACGGCTGGCAAGCGCGAGGGCGATGCGGCAGGCCTGGTGATTGCCGACACTCGCAGCAATCGCCTGGTGATCATCGGCGCGCCGTCGGTGCGTCAACGCCTGGTCGACCTGGCCCGGACACTGGACGTTCCGGCGGCCGCATCCCAGGGCAACGCGCGAGTCATCCGCCTGCGCCACAGCGATGCCAAACAACTGGCCGAAGTGCTCGAAGGCATCGGACAGGACCACAATCCGGCCCAGTCCGTGCCTGGCACTCGGGAAAACACTTCCACGGCGTCGTTCATGATCAAGGCTGATGAAAGCCAGAACGCTTTGGTGCTGATCGCCGAACCGGCGCAGGTCCGCACTATCGAGCAGATCGTTCGCGAACTGGATCAACCCCGTGCCCAAGTATTGATCCATGCGGCCATCGTCGAGATTTCCGGGGACATTTCCGAAGCGCTGGGTGTGCAGTGGGGACTCAAAACCGGAAGTGCTTCAGGGCTCATCAATTTCCCAGGAACCGATATTCCGATCATCGGCGGGCTGAAATTCAACAAACTCGACAAGGCCCCGGAAGGCGCCGTCCTGCAGCTGGGCGGCGATCGTTTCGGCGCGCTGGTGTCGGCGCTGGCGAGCAGTACTCGCAGCAATCTGCTTTCCACCCCAAGCCTGCTGACGCTGGACAACCAGGAAGCGGAGATCATCGTCGGCCAGAACGTCCCCTTCAAGACCGGCTCCTACGCCACCAACAGCAGCGGTGCGGACAATCCGTTCACCACCGTGGAACGCAAGGACGTGGGCATCAGCCTCAAGATCAAGCCCTACATCAACGAAGGCTCCACGTTGCGCCTTGAAGTCGAGCAGGAAGTCTCGGACATCGCACCGTCGGTTTCCGGCCTGGAGTCTTCCGACCTGATTACCAACAAGCGCGCCTTGAAAAGCACGATCCTGGCGGACGATGGGGAGATCATCGTTATCGGCGGCCTGATTCGCGACAGTGTTCGTACCCAGGAAAGCGGCGTGCCCCTGCTGCGCAGCATTCCGTACCTGGGAGCGCTGTTTCGCTGGAATCGCGACATCCAGACCAAAAGCAACCTGATGGTCTTCCTGCGTCCCACTATCGTGCGCAGCAAGGAAGACCTGGCCGACGTGAGCCGTCAGCGCTACGACGCGTTGCGAGACCTGAGCAAGCCGAGCCCCCGACAGAATAATTCCTTGTTGCTACCCAAGGACGCTCGCCAGCTATTCGAGCCGTCTTCGGATGCCCCGGTGACTGACTTGCGTCAACCGAAGGCGGGTGACCTGTGAGTGAGTCGCAGGCCCGGCTGCCCTTCGGTTTTGCCAGGCGCCATGGCGTGCTGCTGGAAGGCGACGGTGCGACCCTGAGCCTGGCGATGCGCCGCGATACGCCGCTGACGGCGTTGGCCGAGGTTCGGCGCTTGTGTGGTCAGGATCCTTCGATCCAGGTGCTGGAACCGGCTCAGTTCGCCACACGCCTGGCCAGCGCCTATCGCCAGGGACAGAGCGCCGCCGAGCAAGTAGCCCAAGGGCTGGACGAGGAACTGGACCTGCTCAGCCTGGCCGATCAGGTGCCACAGACAACCGATCTTTTGGAGCAACAAGGCGATGCTCCGATCATTCGTCTGATCAATGCCTTGCTCAGCGAAGCGGTTCGTGAACACGCCTCGGATGTGCATCTTGAAACGTTCGAGCAATACCTGTCGGTCCGCATGCGCATCGACGGACAGCTGCAGGAAATGCTGCGTCCGCGCCGGGAGTTGGCGAATCTGCTGGTATCGCGGATCAAGGTCATGGCGCGCCTGGACATCGCCGAAAAGCGTGTGCCCCAGGACGGTCGAATGGCGTTGCGCCTGGCCGGTCACGAGGTCGATGTGCGGGTCTCGACCCTGCCTTCAGCCCATGGCGAGCGCGTGGTATTGCGCCTGCTCGACAAACAGGCCGGCCGCTTGGATCTGCAGCGCCTGGGCTTGCCCGACGATACCCTGGCAAGTCTGCGTCGGTTGCTTTGCAAACCCCACGGCATCGTATTGGTCACCGGGCCGACGGGGTCGGGAAAAACCACCAGCCTTTACGCGGCGTTGAGCAGCATCAACGACCAGAGCCGTAATATTCTCACCGTCGAAGACCCCATCGAATATCACTTGCCAGGCATCGGCCAGATGCCGGTCAATCCCAAGGTCGACATGACCTTTGCCCGTGGCTTGCGGGCTATTTTGCGCCAGGACCCGGACGTGGTGATGGTCGGCGAAATACGCGACCGCGAAACGGCGGAAATTGCGGTCCAGGCTTCCCTGACCGGCCATCTTGTGTTGTCGACGTTGCACACCAACACCGCCGTCGGCGCATTCACGCGGTTGATGGACATGGGCGTGGATGCCTATCTGCTGGCGTCGTCCGTGGCCGGTATCGTCGCCCAGCGGTTGTTGCGAACCCTGTGTCCGTCCTGCAAGACGCCCTATGTGGCCGATGCGGCCATCTGCCGGCGCCTGGGGCTCGATGCCAACGCCGCGCCACGACTGTTCAAGGCCCAGGGCTGCGACCATTGCCAAAAAGGTTATCGCGGGCGTATCGGCATCTACGAACTGGTGAATGTCAGCGCCGCGCTGTCGCAGCTGATCCACCAGGGCGCCACCGAGCAGGCATTGACCCTCGAGGCGCGCAAGACCTCCCGCAGCCTGTTCCAGGATGGGCGGCGGCGGGTACTTGAAGGCTTGACCAGCGTCGATGAACTGCTGCGCATCACCCAAGAGGACTAGCGCATGCCGACCTTCGACTATCGGGCCGAAGATGCCCAGGGCCGGCGCTGCAAGGGGCGTATCGAGGGCGACAGCCCCCGTCATGCGCGTCAGTTGCTACGCGAACGGGGCTTGCTGCCCAGCGAATTACGCGAAGCAGCAGAGCGGACTCCTGGACGCCGGTCCAGTGGGGGCCATTTGAGCCCGGCTGATCTGGCATTGCTCACGTTGCAGTTGTCCACCTTGATCCAGGCCGGTTTGCCCCTCGAAGAGTCACTGGGAGCAGTGGCGCAACAGAGCCAGAAGCGGCGCGTCGCCAATCTGCTGGCGGCGGTGCGCAGCCGTGTGATGGAAGGCCAGGCACTGGCGACGGCGCTGGGGGCCTTTCCCCAGGCCTTTCCCGAGCTGTTCTGCGCCACGGTCGCTGCGGGCGAACAGTCCGGTCATCTGGGCCAGGTGTTGGAACAATTGGCGACCTATACCCAGGCACGCCAGGCATCGCGCCAACGCATTCAACTGGCGTTGGTGTACCCGCTGATCCTGATGCTGGCCTGCGTCGCGATTGTCGCGTTCCTGCTGGGCTACGTGGTGCCGGATGTGGTGAAGATTTTCATCGACAGTGGCCAGCCCTTGCCTTGGCTGACCCAGGCGCTGATCGCCGTGAGCGATGGCTTGCGTCGCCATGGCCTGCTGCTGCTCGGTGCCCTGGCCGGCTTGTTCGCGCTGTGGCGCTGGAGCTTGCGCCAACCGGCCTGGCGTCTGCGCTGGCACCGTTTGCTACTGCGCCTGCCGCTGCTGGGCGAAGTGTCGCGGGCGATGGAAGCGGCGCGATTCGCCAGCACCCTGGCGATCCTTAGCAAAAGCGCGGTGCCGCTGGTGGATTCCTTGCACATTGGCGCGCAAGTGATCGGCAACCTGGCGATCCGCGCCCGCATGGCCGATGTCGCTCGTTCAGTTCGCGAGGGCGGGACCCTGACCCGTGGCCTGGAGCAGGGCGGTGATATCCCGCCACTGATGCTGCACATGATCGCCAGCGGCGAACGAGCCGGCGAACTCGACAACATGTTGGCCCGGGCCGCCGAACAACAGGAAGCCAGCCTCGCGGCGCGCATCGCGCTGGTGGTGAGCCTTTTCGAACCGGCCATGTTGGTGTTGATGGGCGGCGTCGTGCTGCTGATTGTCATGGCCATCCTCCTACCGATCCTGAGCCTCAACCAATTGGTGAATTGACCGATGAAATTCCAAAGCAACCGACCTGCAAGGCATCAACGCGGTTTTACCCTGATTGAAATCATGGTGGTGGTGGTCATCATTGGCGTGCTGGGCGCCATCGTGGTCCCGCAGTTCATGAGCCGCCCCGACCAGGCCAAAGTCACGGCCGCCCGGACCGACGTCCAGGCGATTGCCACGGCCCTGGAAATGTACCGTCTCGACAACTTTCAGTACCCCTCGACCCAACAAGGCCTGGAGGCGTTGAGCAAGCGCCCGTCCGGCACGCCCGTGGCAAGGAACTGGAACCCGCAAGGGTATCTGAAAAGCCTGCCGGTCGACCCTTGGGGCACGCCCTACCAGTACCTCAATCCCGGGCACAAAACCATCGATGGCAGCTATGACCTCTACTCCCTGGGGGCCGACGGCATGCCGGGCGGTGAAGGGATGGCGGCCGACATCGGCAATTGGGTCGAGTGACCATGCAGCGTTGTTGCCGCGGCTTCACCTTGCTGGAGCTGATGGTGGTCATCGTCTTGATCGGGGTCCTGGCGGGCATGGTCCGTTTCGCCACGGGGTCGAGCCCGGCGCGTGAGGCGCGGCAACACGCTCGGGACTTTGTCGCGGTGGTGCAGCAGTTGCGCGAGCGGGCGGTGTTGGACGGGGAGGAATACGGTCTGCGCGTGCAGCCTGGCGGTTATCAGGCGTTGCGACTCCAAGCCCAGGACTGGACGGCGGTGTCGGCGTTGCATCGATTGCCCGAGGGCCTGACGTTCGGATTGGAGCAGGAGGGGCATGTCCTGCGCCTCGATCACGTTCAAGGCCCACCACAGTTGCTGATGCTCAGCAGTGACGAGACCAGCCCGTTCAGGCTGCTCGTCAACGTCGCTGGGCAGACGGTTGCCCGGGTATCGAGCGACGGTCTGGCGGAGCCGCTGGTCGATGAATAACGCACGCAGGCAGGCCGCTGGCTGCCAGGGTTTCACGCTGTTGGAAGTCATGATCGCCCTGGCCATTTTCGCCACGCTGGCGGCGGCCGTGCTCTCGGCCAGCCAGTTCGTGCTCAAGCAAAGCGCTGGCCTTGAGGACCGTCTGTTCGGTGCCTGGCTGGCGGACAATCAGTTGAGCGAACTGCGTCTGCAAGCCGTCACGACGCCCGGGCAACAGCGACTGAACCGGCACCTGGGTCGCCGCGATTGGATCTTGCAACAGCGTATCGCCCCGGCCCGTGACGGGCGCCTGCTGCAGGCCGAGATCCAGGTCAGCCGCGGCGACAACTCGATCGTCGTGCACCGCACCATCGGGTGGATCCGCAGCCGTCATGAATAGGCAGTCGGGTTTCACCTTGTTGGAGCTGGTCATCGCCATCGCCATTTTTGCCTTGCTCGGCCTGGCCAGTTGGCGGTTGTTCGATGGCGTCGTGCGGACCCAGCAAGGGGCCGGTCAGCATGAGCGCGACATCAGGGCCTTGCAGCGTGCTGTCGGCGTGATCGAACGGGATGTGTGGCAGGCGGTTGCCGACTCGGTCGTGCTCGCGCCCGGACATTTGCAATTGCAACGCAGCCATTGGCGCAACCCACTGGATCAGCCACGCAGCGAGCGCCAAGCGGTGATCTATCGACTTGAAGGGACGACGTTGTGGCGCGACAGTGTCGGAGAAGGCTCGACCGTTGTTCAGCGGCAGAAATTGCTCGGCGACGTCCGCAGCTTGAGCTGGCGGGTGTTCGACCGGCAACGGGGCTGGCACCGCGAAACCGCGAGTGACACCGCGCCGCTGGCGCTGGAATTGATCGTGTCGGCGGGGCGTTTCGAGCAGATTCGCCGAGTGCTGCCGTTGCCGGAGGCGTTGCCATGAAGCGCCAACGGGGCGTGGCGCTGATCAGCGTGCTGCTGGTGTTGAGCCTGGCCTTGCTGCTGGTCGGTGGGCTGTTGCGCAGCCATCGCCTGTTATTGCATAGCAGCGCGCAGCAACTGCAACAGGTCCAGTTGCGGCAATTGGGTTTGGCCGGGGAGGACTGGGCGCGGGTGGTATTGGAAAACAGTGGGATAACACCGTCCGGGCCCGTTGACCTGAGCCAGGATTGGGCCCGGCTCGGGTCCGTCTTGGAAGTGGACAGCGCCGAGCTGCACATCGGTATCGAGGATTTGTCCGGACGCTTGAATCTCAATGGGCTGCTGGCCTTGGGGCAAATCGATCAGGTCACCCTCGGTCGCTGGAGTCGCTTGCTGGCCCTGCTGGATCTGCCGCCGCTGGCGTTGCCCCAGATGGGGCCGGTGCAGGAGTTGAGTCAATTGCGCCTGCTGCCGGGCATCGACGGTCAGACGCTGCGACGCCTGGAGCCCTGGGTGGTGTTGCTGCCCAAGGACGCGCGACTGAACGTCAATACCGCCCCGCACCTTGTGCTGATGACCCTTGATGGGATGGAAACCGGGCCCGCCAAGACGTTGGCCGACCAGCGTCGCCAGGCGCCATACGCCAGTGCGCAGGCGTTTACCAATGACCCGTTGTTGTCCGGCTTGGGCCTCAGCAGCCATGGCCTGGGCGTGAGCAGCCGCTGGTTCCGAATCACCGTGAGCGTGATCCATGGCGACAGCCGTCTGCGCCTGGCCTCGGATATCGAGCGCGATTCTGAGAGCGGGCGCTGGACGGTTCGCCAGCGACGTTTCTTACCCTTGACCCCCAGCGAGCTCCCTTGATGAAAACCTGGCTTTACCTGACAGCCGAAGGCTTGGACGCGCCGTGCGCCAACTGGCCGTGTTGCGTGTGGTCGCCCACCGGCGAGCGTCGTCGCCTGCCATTGCACAAGGCGGCCGGCGAAATGCGCGGACGGCCCGTCGATGTGTTGCTGCCCATGGAAATGTGCAGCTGGTTGCGCAGCGATCCGTGGCCCTCCCGACGCCAGCCCCGGCCCCAGGCCCTGGCGTTCGCCATCGAAGAACAATTGAGTGAAAACCTGGAGACGCTGCACATCAGCGCCGGCCCGCGGGACCGTCAGCAGCGTTATCCACTGATGGTGACGGCGCGTACCCGGTTCCAGGCGCTGCTGGCGCTGCTCGCCGAGCAAGGCATTGATACGCGCGCGGTGCATGTCGATGCTGATCTGATTGCTGATGACCAGGCGTTTGGGGTGCGTTGGTTCGGGCGCTGGCTGTTGGGTGGAGGACTGCCCGCGCGGGTGCCGTTGTCGGCACGGGCCTTGGCGGCGCTCAAGCCCAGCCTGCCGGAAGACATTCATTGGTTGGACGAAGAGCGCGATTGCCCAGCTATCGATGCATGGCTGCTGAACGCGGGTGGACGTCCCATCGACCTGTTGCAAGGTGAGTTTCGTCGACGCCGAAGCTCGTTGCCATGGCGTGGCGCTTCGGCGGTGATGCTGGGCCTGCTGGTGCTCACCTGGGCTTTCAGCGAAGCCCGCGTGCGCTTTCTTGAAAGTGAAACCCGGCTTTTGTATGCCCAAAGCGAGCAGCGATTCAGGTCGCTGTACCCGGGGCAGGTGCGGATCGTCGACCTGGCGGCGCAGTTCCAGGCATTGCAGGGCCGTCGTGGGCAAAGCCAGGTCACCCAAGTCGCGCGTTTGGCCCGTCTGACCGAGCAGGTCATTGGCGCCAGCAACGTCGAGGTGCAGCGCATCGATTTTCGTGAGGGCGAGGGCTGGAAGATCCAACTGACGGCGAACAGTTTCGTCGAACTTGAACAACTGCGTGAGCGCGGGCTGCAAAACGGATTTTCCGTCACCCTGGGCAGCGCGAGTAAACAGCACAACCGCGTGCAGGCCCTCCTCACGCTGGAGAACAGTTGATGGGCGTCAATGGATGGCGGGTCCTGCAACAGGCCTGGGGAAACCTCTCGCGCCGAGAGCAAGGTTTGTTGCTGGGGCTTGCCGGATTGTTATCGGTGGCGTTGGCCTACACCGCGATCTGGCAACCGACCCGGCAACGACTGGAGGTTGCCGAACGACAGCATCGCCAACAGGCCGAACTGAACGCCCGGATCCAGCGCGCCGAACCCTCCCGGATTACGACGGCCGCCACCCGACCCTTGTCGGTGCGCGTCAACGCAAGTGCTACAGCGGTGGGGTTGGACATGGCGGAAATGGAGGTCGACGGCGACTCGTTGCGACTCGCCGTCAAGGGTGAGGCGAATGCGTTGCTGCATTGGTTGGATCAACAAGAGCGGGAGGGCGCGGTGCTTCAGTCGCTGACCTTGGAAGTGCGTGATGATGTGTTAGAGGCGCGAGTGGTTTTGCGTCAATGACCGACCGAGCGCACAACATCTTGAGCAGGCGTATGGGCTGTTGTTGCGAGGGGATTTATCCCCGCTGGGGCGCGAAGCGATCCTAAATGCCGACAACGCCGTGTGTCAGGCAGATTGAGTTGACTGCTTAGGGGGCTGCTACGCAGCCCAGCGGGGATAAATCCCCTCGCCACAAAGTGTTCGCTCTGTTCCGGGGTTGAACAGGGCTCTTGTGATGGCTAAACCTGCACATTCCCCGGCAACAACGGCAATTTCGCCAGCTTCACCGCCACCCACAACGCAATCACCAGCAAGCCACCGATGAACAGGCCGACCCCGTTCCAGCCGCCCAGGTGCCAGGCAACGCCGCCCGCCGTACCCGCGACGCTTGATCCGGCGTAATAACTGAACAGATAAAGCGACGAGGCCTGGCCCTTGGCTTGGAGCGCGCGGCGGCCGATCCAGCTGCTGGCGACCGAATGGGCGCCGAAGAAACCAAAGGTGAATACCAACATGCCCAGGATCACCAGCCACAGCGGCGTGGCCATGGTCAGCACCAGGCCGGCGAGCATCAGCGCGATGGTTGCCCAGAGCATTTTGCGCCGACCGAGTTTGTCCGCCAGGGCGCCGACTTTTGCCGAACTGTAGATGCCCGACAGGTACACCACCGACAGCAACCCGACGAAGGCCTGGTCCAGATGATAAGGCGCGGCCAGCAGGCGATAGCCGATGTAGTTGAACAGCGTCACGAACGCGCCCATCAGCACGAAGGCTTCAAGAAACAGCAGCGGCAACCCGGCGTCGCGAAAGTGCATGACGAAACCGTCCAGCAGGCTGCGCGGGTGCAGCGAACGGGGGCGGAAGTTGCGTGACTCGGGAAGAATCCGCCAGAACACCGCCGCCGCGATCAGCGCCAGCCCGCCAACCACCAACATCGCGGTGTGCCAGCTGACAAAGTCGATCAAGACCCCGGTGATCAGGCGTCCGCACATGCCGCCAATGGCGTTGCCGGCGATGTACAGCCCCATCGCCAGGCCGATGTGCTTGGGGTGGATTTCCTCGCTCAAATACGTCATCGCCACCGCCGCCAACCCGCTCAGCGACAGCCCCACCAAGGCGCGCAGCAGCAGTACACCTTCCCAAGTCGGCATCATGGCGCTGGCAATCGTGCACAGCGACGCGGCGAACAGCGCCGTGACCATCACCGGCTTGCGCCCGATGCGGTCGGAAATCGGGCCGGTGATCAACAGGCCGATGGCGAGCAGGCCGGTCGCCACCGACAGGATCAGGCTGCTCTGCGCCGCGTTGATGGAAAACTCCCGAGACAGCAGCGGCATCATCGGTTGCACGCAATACAACAGGGCGAAGGTCGCAAAGCCACCGCAGAACAGCGCCAGCACCGTGCGCATGAACAACGGCGTGCCTTTCTCGATGTAGATGTCCTTGAGTTCGGTGGTGACGTCCTGCGCACGCGGCGGGATTTCATGGGCCAGTGGAGCGACAGCAGTTTTCACGGTGGACCTCGCAAGAGCACGATCAGGCAGGCAATGAAAAAAGCATATAGCCGGCTAATGTTTCTATCCAATATATTATTCGACCTGTTTAAGACGTTCAGCGACCTATTGGATGGCCTCATGGAACTGCGTCACCTGCGTTATTTCATCGCCGTTGCCGAAGAATTGCATTTCGGCCGCGCCGCGCTGGTCCTGGGCATCTCCCAGCCGCCGTTGAGCCAGCAGATCCAGGCACTGGAACAGGAGATTGGCGCACGGTTGTTCGAGCGCACCAATCGTCGGGTCGAATTGAGCGAGGCCGGGCGGTTGTTCCTTGAAGAAGCGCGACGGGTGTTGGTCCAGGTGGACAAGGCCGCCGACGTGGCCCGCCGTGCCCAGTTGGGTGAATTAGGCGAGCTGAAAATCGGCTTCACCTCCTCGGCACCGTTTAATTCGACCATTCCCCAGGCGATCTTCTCATTCCGGCAACGCTTCCCGGCGGTGCACCTGAACCTGCGGGAAATGAGCAGCACCCAAGTGGCCGATGCACTCGTGGACGACGTGATCGAGGTGGGCATCATGCGACCGTTACCGCTGCCCGACACCTTGACGGAAATCGAACTCAGCCGCGAACCGCTGGTGGCCGTGCTCAGCGCCAAGCATCCCCTGGCCCAGGGCAACGAAGAGGGCCTGTTTCTCTCGGCCTTGGCCCTGGAGCCGTTCGTGTTCTTCCCCCGCAGCTACGGCAGTGGCCTCTACGCCCAACTTCTGAGCCTGGCCCGCGACGCCGGCTTCAGCCCGCATTTCGCCCAGGAAGCCGGCGAAGCCATGACCATCATTGGCTTGGTCGCGGCGGGGTTGGGCGTCTCGGTATTGCCGGCGTCCTACCAGCGCATGCGTATCGATGGGGTGGTCTATCGACCGCTGCTCGACCCGGTGGCGGTGTCGGCGGTGTGGCTGGTACAGCGCAAGGACCAGCGCTCGCCGATGGCGGCGGCGTTTGTGGCGTTGTTGACCGATGGGGTGGAGTTGTAAGGCCATAAAGCTGAAGTGGGTAATGACAGGCCCACCCGTGCTCGGGCATACCAACATTACTTTAGTTTTCCAACGCTTCGGCCGATATCCCATTGTTCGACCAACCCAATCATGGAGAAACAGGATGTTCAAGCAGTTGACCTTTACCGCCTTGCTGGCAGTCGCCGCGCTGACCACAGGGTGTGCTTCGGTAAAAATGGCGGATGACACCCAGGATGCGCAAGCGAAAACCTTCCAGACTGTCCCTGACAAAGCGAACATCTACGTTTACCGCAACGAAAGCATGGGCGCTGGGGTGAAAATGCCGGTAACACTCAACGGTAAAGCTGTTGGGCAGACCGTTGCCAAGTCGTATTTGATGCTATCGGTACCGGCCGGCCAGCAGACGTTGGTGTCGTCTGCGGAAAACGATTCAGAGCTCAAGCTCAGCACAGAAGCTGGCAAGAACTATTTTGTCTGGCAGGAAGTGAAAGTGGGTTTCATCAAGGCTCGTAACAACCTACAGGTTGTCGATGAAAAAACCGGCCGCGCCGGGGTGGTCGAAAGCAAGTTGATTCAAGCTGAGTAACTCGGCTGTCTTGAGTCGTGCTGATTAAGAAGGGCGCCCCAAAGGCGCCCTTCTTCGTTCATGACGCTGTGGGGGCTTCTCTTTCAGTCATCCCCCCCAGACCGTCGCAGGCTTGTTGACGTGATAGTCATAAAACCCCTGCAGCGTCCAGGTATCGCCCTGGCGTTCAAACGCGGCGCGCCATGCACCTCGGCCGCTGCCGGGGGACAACTGGGCCATGTCGTACCAGTAGTATTGATTGATTTTTTTAGTGGTCACCCTGCCCGCACGAATGTTATCCATGATTTCCATTGTTTTTGCCCTGGCTGTTTCGGGGAAGTTGGCGTATGACATTTGTGTTTCAGCCAGTGGGCTGGTGTCTGCCTCAAACTTGTCCCGTGCGAGGGTTGGCTCGGGTAAAACAGGGGAGGGAGGCGCGGGCTGTGTGCCGGTCACTTTATTTGTCCGTGCCTGGGTGACGATTTCGATGTCGAAGGGTTCGTAGTACGAAAGTGTGTTTGTAAACTTATTAATATCCTCTCCGGTGACCAAGGTCATGGATCGCTGTGTCTGGCCCTTGTTGGCAATGAAGTAAGGAATCCGATGGTTCCTTATTTCTGTCAACAGCCCCGGTTTGTGCCGGCGTATCTTCTCTTGCCTGAGGGCTTCAACCAACTCGTTGTGGTATTCGACCGAGGCGATGTATGTTCGCCTGGCAGTCACTGTTTCCGGTGCATTTCCAGGGAACAGTTTCAATGCCTTGGCATTCATGGTGGTTTCTGCCGCCTCGATCATTTCCCGGGTTTCCCTCGCTATTTTTTCTATGGCTGTTTTCTTTTTCCCTTGATTGGCGGTATACGCCATGAATACGGCGCCGGTGACGTTATCGGTGATGACCGCTGTATTGACGTGAATCCGGTCGTCGCTAAAGAACTCCTTTTTATTTGTCAGGACCGTGTCGTAGATTTTTATTTTCTGCGGATCCGTGAGGTGTACGCCTGATACATTTGTCTCGATGTCTTTACTGCTGAGGAGGACGACGCTCCAAGTGTTCATCTTGTCCAGCAGGTTGTTATGCGCCGTTTGATGGTGCGCCAAGCTGGTGGGGTCCTGCGTCAGGTCATATATCCGTGAGCGATAAGCTTCTATATCGGGCACGCCTGTCTCCGCCATGCTTTCGCGAAGGATGCGCTCGGCCAGTTCATCGGGCATCGAATTGAAGATACGCTTTGCGGTGTTGACTGTATCGCCGTAGCGATAGCGATTCTTGACCAGCACCCCTTCCACCAATGCATTGATCGTTTTCTGCCGTGGGGTTTCCGCGGTCCAGCCGAGCAGGCTGTATGCAGGTCCACCGCCGAGCAACCGTAACGGCTCTTCAATTTTCCATTGGCCATTTTGCCAAGTCACTGTCCGTTGGTGCGTGCGGTTGTTTGGCGCATAGATGATCCTTTCGCCCGCCTGCACCTGTGTCTTGTAGTAACCCTCGCCCAGCTTCAAATAATCCTGCCCGCTTGCGTCGCTGTAGCGGCTGCGCCCCTCGGGCACCAATCCCTTGCCGTCAAATCCTTTGAGAACGAACGGTTCCAGGTCTGGGTCCGGCATGCGAGGCAGGGCCGATAGCGCCGGGCGTGCCTGACCTCGATGGCGGCCGGCGCGTGCCATGATCAAGTCCTGCCCTGCCTCGGCCAGGACGTCCCCCAGCCCGCCGATGAAATCGTGGGTCCACTGATGGAGGCTGCCGCCCTCGGAGTCTATCGCGGACACTGCGGCGCCCGCGGCCATGGTCGGCAGGATCGCACGCCCCAATAGGCCGCCCAGCCGACCTGCCGGGAACATTGACATCGCGCCCGTCAGCAGCATGACCGCGCTGCGGCGTCCTTCTTGGGCGGAGGCGCTGTCGCGCTCGGCATTGGTCACCGTCAACATGTCCACCGTCTTGATCCCATGGGTGATTTGCGTCTCATGCAACGCCTTGAACACATCCCCCTCTACCACGGGCGAAGAGATTGTCTTCGCGAAATCATCCTGTGCCCTGTCCTTGGCCCTGGCGAAGACCGACTGTGTGACTTGCTTGATCTTTTCATCGGGCGTCAGCTCTTCGGAGGCCACCACCAGGCTGGCAAGTTGCTCGGCCTGTTCGAGCAGCGGCAAGTGTGAAATGAGCCAGCGGGTCATCTGCGACGTAGCGGTGAGTGTTTGCGCCAAGGTTAATTCCAATGCCCGGGCGCTTGCCGCATCCACGTCCCTGAACGTCTTGCCATCGGGCGCGCCTGGCGTGTACAGCGTCAACGAGGGGCGGCTCGCCGTCATCTTCACCCCAAACGCCAGCAATTCCTTCAGCACGCTGTCGCCCCATTGCAGTTGGCGGACCACTACCTCGTGCCCATTGACCTTACCGCGCACTGCCGCCGTCGGACCGTCCAGCGCGGCCAGCACCAACTTCAAGCCGGTATTGTCCCGGTCTTGCCTCAAGTCGCCCGAAATATGAGCCGCCCACACTTGGGCGCGCATCTGTTGCGCTTTCAGCGCCATCCACTGTGCCTGGCGCTCTCGGGCTACACGTTGCAGCTCGGCCGGAAGCAGGGCGCCAATGTTCGCCCTTTCAATGACTTCCACAATCTGTGCGAAGCTCAGCGGCCCTTCCACGGTTGGGTGAGGGGCATTGCGTTCGTCCCGGGTCAGGTTGGACATCGCCCACTGGGTCAGGGAACGACAGTCATCGACGATCCTCATCACGCTGCCTTGCGAGACCCCGGAGCCAAACGGCGAGCCCCCCGTCGGAGCGTGGGGATCGACCACGGTTTTCCTGATGCTCAGGGACACGTCCTCAGGGTCGACCGGCGGGTATTTCGCCTTGATGACGTCGGCGAGCAACTGGCGGGTCCGGTCCTCAAGGGCCTCCGGAGTGGCCAGCGTTACCGGGTCCGGTGGCAGGGGCAGGTCGGTCAGGGTTTTGTGCACGGCCTGCGTCGCCGTCCACCACGCCAGGCGATCGCTGGCGGTGACGTGCGAGTTGCCGTGCAGCCAGGCATGGAGTCTCTTCAGATTCAGCCGCAGCTCGCGCTCGTCCATGGCGCTCGCCAGATCCAGCTCGTGGCCGATGTCTGCTGCCACGTCGATCCTGTTCATCCAGGCGGTGATTTCTTCCGACACTGCCGGACCTTCCAGCACGGCGTTGCACACGGCGGCTTTCTGCGCTGCCCGCAGTTCCGTGACCAGGCGAATGAGGAAGTGCTCGGTGACGGGCTCGGCATTGACTTCATCCTCAGTGTTGCCGTCTTGCGTCAGGTCGGTCTTGAGCGCCTGCAATGTTTCGTACATTTGCAACGGCTGGCCCGGGCGGTACAGCACGGCAGCCCCCGGATCGCTGGCGTTGTCATGTCGCGACAAGGCCACGGCCCCGGACACCGGAACGCTGAAGCTCCACCGGCGGGGTGTAATTGCCAGGCTGAACACCCCGGGTCGAACCCGCTCCGCCAACTTTGCGCGAGACGCCGCGTCCGGTGCCGACAGCGCATAATCGGTCAGCGCTTTGTGCATCGGCGGGCTCAGTGTCGTGTCCAGCCGATGAAGGTCGGCCTGGGCCTTGAGTTGTCCGGCGAGTTCATCCACCAGCCAGTCGCCGACGTTACGCGCCTGGCTGAAGCTGGCCGGGTTGTTCCAGAACTCATCCAATGCACGGGTGAGCAGTCGTTCATAAAGCGCCGGCGTGGTGTTGATCAGCCGCTTGATTTCCGTTTTTACGGCGCGCTCGTTCAGGGCGACGGGCGCTACGGTAGCGTTGTCACGGTGGGTGACAATCTCGATGTCGTCCAGGTCATGGAAGAACGCGCTTGGATCGATCCTGCCGGCGACGGCTTGTAGTAAAAGCGTCTCGAGAAAGAGGATGTCCGCCACCGTCTTACGGATTGCCGGGCCATCGGCTGTGCGCTGCGCAGGCGGGATCGTCTCTTCTCGCAGCGTGCGCACGGACAGCTCGTGCACCGTCACGCTGTCCGCCAAGGCAGGGAAGGTTTTCCTGAACCAATAATCCAGGTGTTGCCTCATCACATTGGAAGGCCGTGGGATGGCGTCGTTCAGGCGGATCATGTCTTGCTGCGAAGCCTTGAGCTGGCCGACCAGCGTGGCATCCGGCAGCACGGCGCTGTCAGCCAGCGGTGGGTCGTCGGGTCCGGCGGAAGGGACCGAACCGTCAGTATCGGGGGTGCCCACGAAAGGCGGTAAGTCGTAAGAAGCTGTTAACGGGTTGTGTTCCACTGCTTTCTTCCTGGAAGAATGTTGGCAGCACAACCTATTCAAGAAAAGTTTGGGTGGGTGGTATATAGGTACCGCACTCAGGGGGGAGGAGGTGGGGTAAGACGAATCAAGGAATGCCGATGAGGTGGGCGCACGCTTGTCATTTTTTTCTTGTGAGGAACACCAGGATCGCCGCGCGGGTAGCCTGCGTTTGCTCTTCCAGCAAGCGGCAAAGAGTGCCGATTCGATCGGTATCAACAAGACGGGGGCGGATGAAAAGTTGCGTCACGGACCCTTCGGCTGTAGGAAAACGCGCATTTCTAGTTACGACACTTCCGATTCGTAGCGCAGACCACCCCGCAGGGGTTGCGACTCGCCCACGCTGCAACGTCTTATTCACCATTCCGAAGCCGCCGGCTCAGCGCTCCTTCCCCAGTGGCAAGGGAAGCAGCCTAAAGCCCATGAATGAGGTCCCTGGAAATGCACTCATCTTTGGATGCCCCCTACACCAACGAAATCTCCCATGAATCTCTTCTCCATTTGGATGACTTGTACTTGGAGCAGCCCCGGCAACTAGAGGGTTACGGCGAAGAAGTCGCGGCATTCATGAGTCGACAAAAAGCCTTCGTCGAAGCTCATCCGCCAATCGCCATCTACCGAGTGGCCACCGAGGGAAGCCAGACGCGCAATGGCGGAACGATCCAGCAAGTGTCATCGTCGTTGACGTTCACCTTGGACAATGGCTGGAAAGTACGCGCCGCGCAGAAAGGCGACCAGGTGGTGTATGCCGATGGCAGCACGGCACGGATCATCACCGGCGCCGGGAAAAACAATAGCGACATTGCACTGGTCGGCAGCCGCCTGAGCAATGGCGACAAGATCGTCAATACGCTTCAGAAACGTTTCATGATCATCGTGCGTGAAGGCGTGCCGATGGCGGAGGATTTTTTGCCTGCTCTTCAACTGGCGGAGGTTCATTACCTGTACTCGCAAAGACTGTAATCAAATGAGGCCGGATAGGCGAATGCAGAAGAAGCCATGAGTTTTAAGAGAGAAGTCTTGAAGGGCGCCGCAAGGCGCCTTTTCTTCTGTCAGGTTGCGACTTGCGCCTGCAAGCGTCGACCGACGACATCCAGCAAATCGCAGCCCTCATGCAAAGAGATCACCGGCAAGCGAGCCAATTCACTGTAGGCACCCTCTTCGAACACCAGGTTTTCGGGGTTCAAGAGTTAACGTTGATTGTTTAACGAAGCGTCCGGCGTGCCTACGGGGGGCTCCAGGTTCTCCAAAGCACGATTGACCAGCAGCTCGCCAAGCTCTGTCAGTTGTTGAAGGGCCATTGCCATGCTGCGGTTTGCGCCTTGCAGCTCGCCGGCGAGGTCGGTGGACATGACGTTCAGGGAGGCGAGGGTTTCGCTGGCGTGGCAGAGCAGGGATTGGGTATCGATGTTGGGGAGGACAGTAAAGACTCGACTAATGCATTCTGGGTGTTCTTGATGTGTGTCGACGGTAGAAACATCCTGTGATTCCGTGGCGTTTGGGATGACCTTTTGCATTCTGAAGCTCCTTGCTCGGTTATGAACTCGCCAATATCAAGCGATCCGCCTCATGAGGTGGTGGCTAGGCCTGATTTATTACCAGAAAATTTTGCTGGATTAATCATATTTCTGAACATCTATGTAAATAAATGCTTCCGATGTTAGTTGGATCGGTGTGATTGTTTGGGTGTTGCGTAATTGTCTGTAAGAATTTTCATTTTTGTTTGTAGGGTTATATCCGTGATTTGTGATTTTGTGACGAGGATCTAGCAGTGGTTGCAATTCACCAATTATCGACTATTTGACTGTATTGTTTTTTCTCATGATCGGGGTGTGTAGGATGCAGCCTGGCGAAAGCCACCGGCTCGGACTCGCCTAGGCGCGTGGTCGAGGGTGGTTTTAAGGAAAGGGTGGGTGTGTATGTATAAGAAAGATAGAACAGAACAACTAAAAAATAACATCAAGTATCTTATCAGGAGTCGAGGTGAAACACGGCTGTCATTGTGCAGTGCCAGTGGTCTGACTCGAACGACTATTTATAATATCCTTGAAGGTAGGGTTGTTAATGTCCAGCAGTCGACTATTCAAAAGATATCCGATTTTTTCGGGGTGTCTTATAAGGAAATAGAAACGGTGGACCTGGAAGGGCGGGAGGTCATAGAAAGCAGCGCTTCGTTATATGGAAATATGAATCCGGCGGCGGTTCCTATTATAAGAGAGAGTCAATTGGTCGACAGCCTGGGCAAAAGAATTGGTGAGCTGGTGGTGGCCAATCCGTTGACCTACTACTTTGGCGCGGCCAGCAATTTGATTGGCGTCCTTCTGGAGAAGGATATTAGCGGCGTGTATGACCGGGGAGACTTATTAGTGGTGAGGAAAGGTGGAGCGAGTAATTCAGGGGAAAAACTCGTCTACAGCAGGGCGACTAAAAAATTATTTGTTGTTAGTGAGCCTGGTTTTGATTCTGATGTGGCTTTGGTAATAGGTGAAGTGGTGGAGGAGCGATTCAATGGCCAATAGTGTGGAGATTGAGAATGATAAATACAAGCTCTTGGGTTTTGAGAGAAACAAAAAGCTTGCGATCATTATGGTGATGACGACCGGGAAGGTGATAAAAGTAAAGCTAAACGAGTTGGTGGGAAGTGAGATTGTAGATAATTTGAATAAGGTTGAAATTAAGGATATTTACAGGAAGTTTTATTCTGGCGGTAGCGCGGTGACTGCTTATGAAGTCAGCGATCGTCATGAGCGGTCTTGGATGGCCTATGTGGTGCTGAACTTAATGCTGTTCGGGCTCTATATCTTCACCAATGTTGCTGCGGCGAAGCTGGTCCATATAGAACTGTTTGATATTGTTGTGACTCCAGGGCTTTTTTTATATCCGTTGACATTTCTCATCGTGGATCTGCTTAATGAGTTCTATGGGCTTAGGCTTGCAAGGAAGGCGATATTGCTTGCTTTTGTAAGTAATGCTTTTATCCTTGCGCTACTGAGTTTTACCAATTGGCTTCCCGGGTTGACGGGTTGGAAGTTGGATGCGCATTATGGGGAAGTTGTTACTCATGTGTCAGCTGCATTAATAGCGTCTTCGGTTTCTTTTCTGTTTTCGGAGTACGTTAACTCTTATTTGTTGAGCAAGATAAAGAGGCTTACAAATTCTAGGTTTTTATTTCTGAGAGTGTTTGTCAGTACTTTTTTTGCGGTTATTCTCGATAGTTTTATTTTCTGTTTTATCGCCTTTTATGGAAAGATGGGAAACGCTGAGCTGTTGAGTATAATATATGTGCAGATAGCAATAAAAATTTGCTTCGCTCTATTCAATATCCTCCCCGCTTATGGGGCGAGGTCATTGTTCAAGCGTTATATCACTAACGTCCAACCTGCTTGAAATGGGCGGGATGGGTAATCTCCGATAACCCATCCCCTTCGAGCTGCCCTATACCTACAGCGCCAGTTTCTCTTTCAGGCGGGTCATGGTTCCTACCTTGTTTTCGAGAAACTGTTCCAAACCCCTGGCACGCAGATGGCAGGCATCACATTCCCTGCAGCCACTTCCTTGTATGCCGTTGTAGCAGGACAGGGTGTGGTGCCTGATCACTTCCAGTTGTTGATGATGATCGGCCAGCGCCCAGGTTTCTGCCTTGTCGAGCCACATGAGCGGCGTCTCAATGCGCAGTTTGTAATCCATGCCTGTTTCGATGGCATTGTTCAGGAGCCTGACGAACTGATCGCGACAGTCCGGGTAGCCTGAGAAGTCGGTTTCGCAGACACCGGTGATGACAGTTTCGGCGCCCACTTGATAGGCGTAAATCGAAGCCAAGGTTAAAAACAGGATGTTGCGCCCTGGGACAAAGGTGCTGGGTACACCGTGGGCGGCATTGCTGACATTCGGGACTGGGATGTTGTCCCGGGTCAAGCTGCTGACGGCCAGTTCATTCAGCAGCGAGGTGTCCAATACCTTATGGGCCGCGACGCCAAATTTTTTGCAAAGCTGTCGCGCCACTTCGATTTCTGCACGATGGCGCTGGCCGTAATCGAAGGTGATGCAGTGTATTTCGTCATACATCGGTAAGGCATGAATCAGGCAGGTGGTTGAGTCTTGACCGCCGCTGAAGACGATCACTGCTTTCTTGGGCATTTCCTTCATCCCTAAAATTCCGGCTTATGGTTGGGAAGGCGACCCTAGCGCGAAATTCAAGCTCTTTGGTGTGGGAAATATCGGAAATACGGTGGTTCGTTTTCTGAGTTTGCCTGCGATTGGAAAACTGTTTCAGGCAACGCACCCGTAAAAAAGGGCTGCTGCGCAGCCCAGCGGGAGCAAGCTCCCTCGCCACGGGGAATGCGAGGTCTATTGCACCTTCGCCAAATCCCCTTTCAACGCAACGCCCGCCATGATCGCGCCCGCGTGGCATTCATAGGTAGTCGGGTCCTTGCGTTCGTTGCTCTTGTAGAAGCTGACGATGTTGGTGACGGCGTTGGCGCCGGCATTCTTGGCGGCCTGGTGCAGGCTGATCAGCGCCGATTGCAGCACCCATTCGCAAGCCACTTCATCAGACTTGTTGAACGCGTTGGTTTTCTTGTTGGTGACCGCGCCAGGGCTGACCACGGTGACGTTGCCGGCCGGTTTGTTGCCGGCCAGGTAGAACTTCACGCTGCCGTCGATCTTGCCGGTGCGGATGGCTTCGGCGACGACTTTGTCGAACGGCAGGAACAGCGCGGTATCACGGGCCTGGCTGAGGCTTGGCAGGGTGCTGAGCAACAGGGCGGCGGTTACGGCGATTTTCTTCAACGACATAATGGTCTCCTTGACCAGAGCTAACGAGAATCAGTGCCAGCGGCGGAAGATCAGCGAAGTGTTGACCCCGCCAAAGGCAAAATTATTGTTCATCACGTATTCATTGCTCAACGAGCGGAACTCATTGCGCAGGTAATCGAGTTTGCCGCATTCGGGGTCGACTTCATCGAGGTTGAAGGTGTGCACGTACAGGTCGCGGTTCATCATCTCGATGCTGAACCAGGACTCCAGCGCGCCGCACGCGCCCAAGGTATGGCCGAGAAAGCTTTTCTGCGAACTGATGGGCATGTGTTCGCCAAACAGGCTGCTGGTGGCCAGGGTCTCGGCAATATCGCCCTGCTCGGTGGCGGTGCCGTGGCCGTTGACGTAGCCGATCGCGGACGGTTCGAGGCCGGCGTCTTCCAGGGCCAGCTCCATGGCGCGGCGCATGGTGCTCAATTCGGGGCGGGTGGCGTGTTGGCCGTCGGCGTTGCTGCCGAAACCGACGATTTCAGCATGGATCCGTGCGCCGCGGGCCAAGGCGTGCTCAAGGTCTTCAAGTACCAGCATGCCGGCGCCTTCACCAATCACGAGTCCGTCGCGGCCCTTGTCGTAGGGGCGTGGGCTGGTTTGCGGTGCGTCGTTTTTCAGGCTGGTGGCGTAGAGCGCATCGAACACCATTGCTTCGGTCGGGCACAGTTCCTCCGCGCCGCCGGCGAGCATCAACGGCAGGCGACCGAACTTGATCGCTTCATAGGCGTAGCCAATACCATGGCTGCCACTGGTGCAAGCGCTGGACGTGGGGATAAGCCGTCCGGTCAGCCCGAAGAAGATGCTGATATTGGCCGCCGTGGTGTGGGGCATCATGCGCACATAGGAGTTGGCGTTCAGCCCTTCGGCGACGCTGTTGAGCAGCATGTTGCCGAATGCCTTGATCTCGTCGGTGCTGCCGGTCGACGAACCGCAGGACACGCCCATGCGCCCATCCTTGATCGACGGATCGCCCAGCAGCCCGGCGTCGGCCAGGGCCTGCTCCGCCGAGCCCACGGCCAAGCGCGAAACCCGGCCCATGCTGCGCAGTTGCTTGCGGGTCCAGTGAGCGGGCACCTGATAGTCATCGATAGGTCCGGCCAGCCGGGTGTTCAGCTCGGTGAAGCGGTCCCACTCATGCATGCGCCGGATGCCGCTGCGGTTGGCGGCGAAGTTGGCGGCGATGGTGTCCCAGTCGCTGCCAATCGAGGTGATGCCGGACATGCCGGTGACGACAACGCGCTTCATCAGCACAAGCCTCCGTTGACGGCGAGGACTTGCCGGGTGATGTAGGCCGCTTCGGCGGACATCAGGAAGTTCACCGCGCCAGCCACTTCTTCCGGGGTGCCCATGCGCTGGGCGGGGATCATTTTCATCAATTCTTCCACGGGTACGTTTTCATCAAGCATGGCGGTGTCGATCAAGCCCGGCGCGACGCAGTTGACGGTGATCTTGCGCTTGCCCAGCTCGATTGCCAACGCCTTGGCCGCGCCGATCAACCCGGCCTTCGACGCGCTGTAGTTGACCTGGCCGCGATTGCCGATCAGCCCGGAAACCGAGGTGATGCAGACGATTCGTCCAGCGGCGCGACGACGGATCATCGGCATCATCACTGGGTGCAGCACGTTGTAGAAACCGTCGAGGTTGGTGCGCATCACCACATCCCAGTCGTCCTCGCTCAGGGCCGGGAAGGCGCCATCGCGGGTCAGGCCGGCGTTGAGCACCACGCCGTAATAGGCGCCGTGGGTTTCGACGTCGGCCTCAAGGATGGCCTTGCATGCGGCGCGATCGGACACGTCGAATTGCAGCACCCGGGCATTTCGACCCAGGGCCAATATCTGCGCCAGGACGGCTTCGGCCTCGGCGCGACCGCTGCGGCAGTGCAATACAATGTCATGCCCGGCCTGGGCCAGGCGCAAGGCGATGGCGCGGCCGATGCCACGGCTGGAGCCGGTGACCAGTATGGATTCAGTCATGGCTGGGTTCCTGTTGCGGACGGTTCGTTGAGGTACTGGGCGGCATGGGGCGGACGGAACACATTCAGGCGCGCGGTAGCGTGGATGCCGGGTGCGCGAATATGGCATTCGAACACACCCATGCCGTTGTCGTCTTCCAGGGAGCGCAGGCCGTGGATGGCCAGTTCTGTGCCGAGGGGGAAACACTCGACGTTGCATTCGAATTTGCGCGTACCGAGCAGGAAGCCCAGTTCCACGGAACCGCCCCGTCGGCGTGCGTGGCAACCGGCAAACGCCGCCACGCTCTGGGCCATCAATTCAATGCCGACCCAAGCCGGCAGCGCACCGTCTTCACGGTTGAACAAACCGTCGGGCTTGACGGTGGCAAGTGCGTGGATCTGCTCGTCATCGAAGGACAGGATCCGGTCGATGAGGATCATGTCGCCTGCGTGAGGCAGCAATTCGGCGAGCGGCCAGTCAATCATTGGGCGTTTCCGATAATAAGGCTGACGTTGTTGCCGCCGAAGGCAAATGAATTGCTCATCAGGCGACGGGGTGTTGTCGGGTTCAGGCGGGCGCGGGTGTCGGTCCATTGCAGTGCCGGCAGGTCGGGATCGGCTTGGCCGTCCCAGACATGCGGCGGCAGTGCCTGGTCGGGGTTTTGTGAGCTCAGGGTCAACCAGCAGAACGCCGCTTCCAGCGCTCCGGCCGCGCCGAGGGTGTGGCCGGTCATGGGTTTGGTCGACGAGCAGGGTACGCCGGCTGAGAACAGCCCGGCCACCGCGTGGCTTTCCATCGCGTCGTTATGTTGCGTGGCGGTGCCGTGCAGGTTCAGATAATCGATCTGGCTGGCGTCCAGGCCCGCGCAGCGCAGGGCTTTTTCCATGGCTTGGCGGGCGCCGCGGCCACTGGGTTCGGGTGCGGAAATGTGGTGCGCGTCGGAACTGGCGCCGTCACCGAGCAGGGCGATCGAATGCTCATCGCCTGGCGCCTTGCTCATGAGAAACAGCACCGCCGCCTCGCCGATGTTGATACCGCTGCGGTTCACCGAAAACGGGTTGCAGCGTTCGCTGGAGACCGCTTCCAGTGCCGAGAAACCGTTGAGCGTCAGCTTGCACAAACTGTCCACGCCGCCGCACAGCACCGCATCGCACAGGCCAAGGTCCAACAGGCGACGAGCGCTCATCAAGGCTCGCGCGCTGGAGGTGCAGGCAGTAGAGATCACATAGGACGGACCGCTCAGGCCAAGCCAGTCGGAGAGGAAATTGGCCGGCGCGCTGAGTTCCTGCTGTTGGTAGTCGTACCCATCGGGGAACCGCTGCTCGCGCAAATAGTGGGCGATGCCCTGGCTGGCTTCATCGATGCCCGATGTGCTGGTGCCCAGGACGATGCCGATGCGGGCGCGGCCATAGGTACTGATCGCCTGGTCGATCTCGGGGCGAATCTGCATTCCGGCTTCGAGCAACAGTTGATTGTTACGGCTGCGCTGTGCCACCAAGCATTGCGGGATGGGGGCCAGTTCACCCGGCACCGAAGCCACCGGCAACGTCCGCTCAGGCACCCAGCCGGCTTCGACACGCAGGCCCGAGCAATCGCCGGCAAACAGGTTGCGCGCGACGCTTTGCTTGTCTCGGCCCAGGGCGCAGATCACCCCGAGGGCGTTCAAATAGGCGGTCATGGGGCGTTCTCGGTCAACGGTGTGATGCGGTAATGCGGGCCTTCAGGCAGGCTCAGTTCGAAGTCCAGCGGTTGCTCGTAGCGCACCTGCCAGCGTGCATCGAGGGTCCGCTGGGTGCTCTGCTGCCGAGCGGTGGGATAGTTGCCGGCCAGCTCCGCTTCGGGCGTCAGGGCGAACAGTAGCGCGGCGAACAGCTCCCGGGCTTCGGCGTTCGGTGGTAGCAAACCGTCGGCCTGCCACTGGCCATCGACCAGGCGCTGGCGGGCCAGGGGGATGCCCAGCGGGTCCATCATCGACCAACGGATCCCGCTGTTTTCGCGCTGGATCACCAGTAACCAATCCTGGCGTTGGCCGGCCAGTTGCCGTTCGATGTGCAATTGCAGCGGCAGCGCCAGGGTCAGCGTACGTTCCGGCAGCGGCGCGTGGCTGGAGCAGGCACTGAGCAGCAGCAGACAACCGATCAACAGGCCACGGATCATCGGGCGTCTCCTTCGAGCGGCTTGCGGGCGACCACGTTGACCAGGGTTTCCTCCCGCTCGCCAAACGGCTTGGGCCGGCGCAGGCCCAAGCGTTCCAGCAGGCCGAAATCCTTGGCTCGGCTCCACCACAAGTACGGGTAGGAGACGTTGTGGTCTTCGAACTGGAACCCTTGATCGCGAATCATCGCCAGGTACTGCGCGGCGCTTTTCTGCACGTGCATCGGGTGGCGGAACAGCCAGCGGATCACCCAGGTGTCGATGTAGGCCTCGGTGGATTCGGCGAACATCAGGTAGCCGCCAGGCTTGAGCACGCGGTAAAACTCGGCAAGGGCTTTTTCCTGCTCGACCAAATGATGAAAAGTCTGGTGGCAGAACAGCAGGTCCACGCTTGCGTCAGGCACCGCCAACGTCGCGCAGTCGCTGCCGATCAGCTCCACGGCCATGCCCTGGCGGGCAGCTTCTGCGGTGCTCAACGCCAGGCTGTGCGGGTCGGCGTCGACGCCAATCAGTTGTTGTGGTGCGAATACTTGGCGCAGGTATTGAAACGACTTGCCCTGGCCACATCCGGCGTCCAATAACACCGGGTTGGAGGGCGGCAAAGTGCTGAACAGACCGCGCAGATCGTTGATCGCCACGCGCAACACATGGTGCTGCCAGGTGTGGCTGCGCAAGAACCAGAAACCGAAGCGGGTTTCTTCGACGTAGTTGTCGCTCAGGTAGCTCATGACGGCTGACTCATGACGTCGGGCTCGCGCAGATTTCCGAAAGCATGCGCAGGCGCCGCTTGGGTTCGCTGACGAAGGGATTACGCTGGTCCCAGGCGTAGCCGGCCAGGATCGAACTGATCATGCGCCGGATGTCGGCGGAACCTTCGGTGTAGAAAATCACGTCCTGGAACGTGCCGGCGTACCAGCCCTCGACATAGCAGCGGAAGGTGTCGACGCCGCGCTTGAGCGGCTCGGCGAACTCGCTCTGCCAATCGACGCTTTCGCCTTGTAGCTGACGATGCAGCACGCCCGCGGCCATGCTCGCCGAGCGCATGGCGATGGTCACGCCGGAGGAAAACACCGGGTCGAGGAATTCCGCAGCGTTGCCCAGCAGGGCGAAGCCAGGGCCGTGCAATGTCTTGACGTTGGCCGAGTAGCCGCCGATGGTGCGCGCCGGGGTGTCCCACACAGCGTTCTGCAGGACACCGGCCAGGCTTGGAGTTTCATTGATGAAGCCGCGCAGGCAGGCGTCGAGGTCTTCGGTGCGTCCCTCGAAATGTTCTGCCGCCGCGACCACGCCCACGGAGCAGCGGCCACCGCTGAACGGAATGGTCCAGAACCACACGTCGCGTTTGCTCGGATGGGTGGTGATGAGGATTTTTTCGCGGTCGAAGGCTGGGCCGTCGATGCGATCCTCGATGTGAGTGAACACCGCCTGGCGCACCGGGAAGTTCGAGGGTGCCTCAAGGTCCAACAGACGCGGCAGGACTCGGCCGTAGCCGCTGGCATCGAGCACGAAGTCGGCCTCGACCCGGTACTCGCTGCCGTCCTCGCGCTGCACGCCCAGTTGCGGCTTGGCCAGGGTGAAATCTACGTTGGCGATGGCCTGGCCGTAACGGATTTCCACGCCTTGCAGCGCGGCTTGGTCGGCGAGCAACTTGTCGAAGTCGGCGCGCTGGACCTGGAACGTGGTGGGCTTGCCTTCGCTGAAGGTGTCGCCGAAATCGAAGGCGCTGTAGCGCTCGCCCCAGGCGAACGCCGCGCCGTTCTTGCGCTGGAAGCCGGCGGCGTTGACCGCGTCGAGCATGCCGGCTTCTTCGACGAAGTCCAGGCAATGGGACAGCAGGCTCTCGCCGATTGAGAACCGTGGAAAATGCTGGCGCTCGATGACCAGCACATCGTGGCCCCTGCGCTTGAGCAGCGCAGCGGCAATGGCGCCGGAAGGCCCTGCGCCGATGATCACGACCTGTCGACGTTCCATTTCAACTGTTGACACTTGGGCTCCTGGCCGGGACGGCATGCGAAGGAATACGGTGGAAACCGGCCACGGCCGGCAGCAAAGTGGCGATCAGGCCCATCAGCATCAGCGCGAAGTACAGCGCCGGGCTGATGAGCTGTTGTTGCAGCAGCAGATTGAGGAAGACGATTTCACTCAAGCCGCGAATGTTCAGCAAGACACTTTCCCGCCAGCGACTGGCGCCGACGAACGAGGCCCCGGCCCAACCGAGCCCCAGCCAGTTGCCGAGCAGTTTGCTGGCAATCGGCAACAGCAGCAACGCACCCAGCTGGATCCAGCCAAGGCTGTCCATGGCGCTGTGCACATTGATCTGCACGATGCCGAAGGTCAGGATCAACGGGATCGCCAGGTAGGTCTGCAACCGATGCATCCAGGCGGCGCTGAGGGGCAATACCAATGGCACCTTGAGCGCGGCCATGCACAGCAGATAACCGATGCCAGTGATCAACGCATTGAGCCGGTAATGTTCGGCGACCACCAGCAGGGCAAAGAACAGGCCGCTGTGCAGCAGCGGTTGGCGCAGGCCGGCCAGTCGCAGCAGCAAGGGCACGCAGGCGCCGGCCAATGGCAGCAGCAGGCTGCCCAGGTGCAGGCTGCCCTGGGCCAGGGCGAACAGGCTCCAGCAGATCAGGTCGATCAGAATCGCGGTCTGCACCAGGCGCCGGGTGGCGGCGGGCGGGTAAGCGATGTGCCGCAAATACAGGTACAGCACCGGAATCGCGGTAATCGCAAACAAAAGCCCGACCGCCAGCGAACTGATCCAAGGCTGTGGCGGCAGCAGCCATACCGCAGTCGCCAACCCGAACACGAACGGCACGCCAAAGCTCGGCAAGGCGATTTTAACGCTCTGGCGGTCCAGCCTCAGGTCGATCACATCGCTGAGAATGTGCCCCAGCAACAAGGCGAACGCGAGGCTGTAGAGGTTTTTCAGCCACACCGGCGAGACCAGTTGCGCGCCGCTGAGGTGCCAACCCGGCTCGATCCAGAAGTACATCAACAAGGGCAGGCCGAACGTCGCCAGCAGCAATTGGCTGACGATCGGTATCAGCCCGAAGCGACGGCCAACCAGGGTCGCGAAGGCAAACAGCGCCAAGGTCATCAGCCAGAACAACGCGGTCATCATTGGACGGGCTCCGCAGTGCCGGCATGGACCTGACGCCCCGCCCACGGCGCGAGCAGGAAGCTGAATGCCAGCCCCAGGCTTACCGCCAAGCCGAAGTTACTCACCGCCGGCGTACTGGACAACGCCAGCAAGCCGAACGACAGCCACGTCGTGACCGCCGCCAGCAGTGTGCCCAGCAGGCTCACGGCGGCACCGCCGATCTGTTCACGCATGAGAATGGCGTAGTCGACGCCGATGGCCGTCACCAGCAGCAGGCCGAACAGGCTGAACAGCGTCAACGGTTGCCCCAGCCAGCCGAGGCTCGCCAGGCTGCACAGCGCAGCCAGCAGCGGCAATGCCACGACGCGCAAGGCACCGCCGACGCCGAATGGCCAGATCAACACCAATACGATCAGCACGCACGAGGCCAGTTTCAGTTCGGCGGCGCTGACTTGCGTGGCAGCGAACACCCGGTTCAGGTCGCCCAGGCGATCCACCAGTTGCACGCCGGGCAGGTCCACCGCCTGCACCCGCAGCAGCGCGGCATCGTTCAAGCCTTGCAGGCTGACCACCGCCGCCACGCCTTGCGCCGTCGGGCCGAGCCAGAGCGTGCGGTAGGGTTCGGCCAGCGGCCCGGTCAGCGCGGCGTCAATGTCGGTGACCGGCAAGGCCTGCAATTGCGCCAGCTCCGTTTCCAGCGCAGCGGCGGGCACGCCGAGGTCCAGGAGCGGCTGCCAGAACGCCGGCAGCCGGGCCAGGGCCTCACGAACCTGTTGTTGCTCGGCGGGCGGGCTGACCAATTGATTGAGGGACAGATAGCCTTGGAGTTTTTCCAGGCCGATCAACTGGTCAAGCCGCTCGTTGAGGGCCGTCTGGCGTTCGAGCAGCTGTGGCTGGTTCTCGGCACGGATCAGGAAGAACTGGCTGGTGGGCTGGAAGCCGGTGATGCGGGCGATGGCCTGGGCTTCATCGGTCAGGTGTTGGGGCGTGCCGATCCACTGGCGAATATCGTTTTTACTGGTCAGTTGCCAGAGGCCACCGCCACAGAAGCCCAGCAAGAGTGCAAACAGGATCGGCGTGCGTACCCGGGTCAGCAACGCGTCGCGGCACTGGAGCAGGCTCTCGCACAGCCGCAACGGCCATTGGGCAGGGCGCAGGTCAGCGTGTTGAAGCAGTGCCGGCAACAGGCAGACCGCCGACAGATAGGCGCCGATCAGTCCGGCGGCAGAGAAAATTGCGATTTGGGTCAGGGCCGGGAACGGGGTCCAGGCCAGGGCCAGGTAACCGATGCACGTGGTCGCCAGGCTCAGGCTCAGCCCCGGCAGCGTCAAGCGCAGGGCCGGCCAGCTGCGCCACGGCTTGAGGCTCCAGCTCTTGGACAGGTAGTGCAGCGGATAATCCACTGCCACGCCAATCAGGCTCGAACCCAACACCAGGGTCATCACGTGCATCCGTCCGAACAGCGCCACGCAAGCCACCGCGCCGAACAACATGCCCACCAGCACCGGCACGAACGCCAGCCACACCCGAAAACGTCGGAAGGCCAGCAACAGCAGCAACAGGATGCCGACTGTCGCGCCCCCGCCAACCCAGGTGATTTCCCGCGACGCCTGTTGCTGGCCGCTAGCGGCATACAGCAGGCCGCTGGCGGCCAGCAGTTGCCCTTGGGCCTGGCTTGCGAGGTCACGGCTGCGTTGCAGCAGATCGGCCACTTGCAGCGGCAGGTTCATGTCGAAGGCATTGCCTTGGGTGCGCGCCCGCAGCATGACCCATTGCTTGCCGTCGGCTTCGGCGATCAGTGCGCCGCTGCCCACGTCCAGCTGTATCGCGCCGCGTTGCGGCTGGCTGTTCTGGATACGGCCGGTCAGGCCGAGCCAGTCATCCTGGCTCGGCACCAGGCTGAAGCCGCTGAACGGGTCGAACAGGGCCTGCACCCGTTGCTGGATAAAGGCCTGGGGTTGATCGATCAACTGCTGCCGGTCCGTTGCCGACAGCATGGCCAGTCGGCCGTCGAGCAATTGCTTGCGCAGCGCCGGCAGGTCAGCCTGCAGCGTCCACTGGACCCTGTCGAACAGACCGCTGGCCTGCCATTGTTCGCCGAGGGTTTGCGCCAGGGTGATGGCGTGCTGGCGGTCGGCGTGGCCAACCAGCACCAGCACTTCGCGGTTCAGCGGCTCTTGCATGCGGTGTTCGGCAATCAGTTCCAGCGCATCAGGTGACGTACCGGGCACCAATTCCATGAGATTGGCCGACAACGGTGCGCCGTTGCGCCATTGCCAACCGGCGAGCGCCAGCACCGCCAGCAGCAGGATCAGGAACAGCCGGGGCAGCATCCGTTCACTCGGCAAAATCATGTTGCTCCGCTTCGCTCAAAGGCTGCGCACTGGTGCTGTCCTGCATGCGCAGCACGGTGCTGTCACCCTGGGTTTCCAGCAGTTCGATGCGCTGGACCAGTTCGCCGCCGTCGATGTTGATCTGGTTGAAGACTTGTTTGAGCAGCACCGAGCGCGGGGTGAGGGTGAGTTTCCACTGCTGCGGCTCGCCCGACAGGCTCAGTTCGAAGTCCCGCTGCAAGCCACTGCTGTCGCCCTGCAGTACCGCGAGGAACAGGCGGTTTTGCTCGGCGCCGGCACTTTTGTTCGGCAGCAGCTGCCAGCCATTGCCGTCCCGTCGCGCTATGCCATTGGCGGTGATGCGGTAATCCTGTTGCAGTGGCGTTTGCAGCAGCCAGAGCAGGCCGTGGTTTTTCGCCAGCACGAAGCGGCCCTTGCTGGTGAGTGGTTGGGGCAAGGCGCGCAGATGTTTTTCCTGGATGAACTGGCCGTGGATCACGTCCGGGCGGGCCAGTTGGTCGCTCAACTGTTGCAGGTCGAACGCCTGGGCCAGCGGCGACAAGCTGCATAGCAGCAGCCAGATGAACAGGCGCTTCATGACAGTTTCCTCTCGACGGCTTCGACAAATACCCGTGGCGAGGCCAGGAGCATTTCGCGGGTGGCCATGTCCACGGCCACTTGCACCGAGCTGGCACGGGTCAGGCGTTCGCCGGTCGCGGCATCGCTGATCAGGTAATTGATCTTCAGCCGGTTTTCCCATTCCACCAGGCTGGCGCGTACGGTCAGGGCCTGGCCGAACACCGCACTGCGCACGTAGCGCAGTTGCAGGTCGATCACCGGCCACGCATGGCCGGATTCGAGCATGTCGTTGTAGTTGTGGCCGATCAGGTCGAGCAGCGCACAGCGGGCCACTTCCAAGTATTTGACGTAGTGGCCGTGCCAGACCACGTTCATCGAGTCGACGTCAAAAAACGGCACCACGATCGGGGTGTCGACGTGCAAAACACCTTGGCTACGCATGCAGCCTCCAATGTTGTTCAGCGATGCGTTGCAGGCACAGGCGCAGTTCGCCTTCCAGCGCGCGGTCTTCGATCACAGGTGGGAAGTCCTCGGCCAGTTGCTGGTGCATGGCGGCCAAGGCAGGCGGCAGTGGTCGTGCATCTTCGGCGCGGCTGCGCAGCCAGACGCCTTGGTTGGCGGCCAGCAACGTGGCGGCGGCGACTTGCTCGGTCAGTTCCAGTACGCGGATCGCGTCCCGGGCGGCGATGGTGCCCATGCTGACCTTGTCCTGGTTGTGGCATTCGGTGGAGCGCGAGAACACGCTGGCCGGCATGGTGTTTTTCAGGGCTTCGGCGGTCCATGCGCTGGTGCCGATCTGCACGGCCTTGAAACCATGGTTGAGCATCGCCCGCTCGGCGCTGGCGCCGGACAGGTTGCTCGGCAAGCCATGGTTGTAGCGCTCGTCCACCAGCAGGGCGAGCTGGCGATCCAGCAAGTCGGCGACGTTGGCGACCAGGTTCTTCAGGCTGTCCATGGCGAAGGCGATGTGTCCGCCGTAGAAATGCCCGCCGTGAAGCACGCGCTCCGCTTCGGCATCGATGATCGGGTTGTCATTGGCGCTGTTGAGTTCGGTTTCGATGAACGAGCGCAGCCAGCCCAGGCTGTCCGCCAGCACACCGAGCACATGCGGCGCGCAGCGCAGGGAATAGCGGTCCTGCAGGCGATGCAGTGGCGCGGTCGGAGCGTCGATCGCCAGGTCCTTGCGCAGCCACGCGGCGACTTGCATCTGCCCCGGGTGTGGCTTGGCGGCGAACAGGCGTTCGTCGAAGTGCTCCGGATTACCTTGCAGGGCGACGACATTCAGCGCCGTGATCCGGGTTGCCAGTTGCAACAGGTAATCGGCGCGGGCGAAGGCCAGGCAGGCCAGGCCGGTCATCACGGCGGTGCCGTTCATCAGCGCCAGGGCTTCCTTGGGCCGCAGCACCAGCGGCGTCCAGCCCAGTTCACGGTGCACGTCGGCGGCCAGGCGCCGCTCGCCGCGGAACATGACGTCCCGTTCACCGGACAGCGTGGCGGCAACATAGGACAGCGGCGTCAGATCGCCGCTGGCGCCCACCGAACCTTCTTCCGGGATCAGCGGCAGGATGTCGAGTTCGAGAAAGGCCTGGAGCCGTTCCAGCAGTTCCACCCGCACTCCCGACACGCCGTGGCACAGCGACTGCAAACGCGCCGCGAGCACGGCGCGAGTGGCCTGGGCGTCGAGCAATTTGCCCAGGCCGCAGCCGTGGAACGTGTACAGGTGACGCGGCAGGGCCTCGACGTGGTGCAACGGCACCGCCACTACGCAGGAGTCGCCGTAACCGGTGGTCACGCCATAGATCACGCCTTCCTTGTCCAGCAGGGAATCGAGAAATTGCGCACCCTTGGCAATGCGTTGGCGGAACGCCGGGTCATCCTGCAACTGCGTCGGTGCCTGACGGTTGGCCAGGGCCAGGACGTCTTCAATGCGCAAGGGGCGTTCGCCGAAGGTTACCGGCTCAAGAGTGGGCATCGTCATCGGTCTTCCAGAAAGGGTAAAAGTTGAACCACTGTTGCGGGGCCTGGAGGCAGTAGTGCGCCAGGCGTCCGGCATACAGGCCGGCCCAATGGGCGATCACCTGTTCGCGGTCGTTGCGTTTCCACACCACGGCGTCGGCGAAGGGTTCGAGGGTGACGCGATAGCGCCCCTCGTGCTTGAGGCACATCAGCAGATTGACCGGGCACTTCAACAGGCCGGCCAACAGCCAGGGACCTTGCGGGAATGCCGCCGGGTGACCCATGAAATCCACGGTCACGCTGCGTCCCCCATGTAACGGCACGCGGTCGCCGGCGATCGCCAGCCATTCGCCGCGCTCCAGGCGTTCGCTCAGTTGCAGCATGATCACCGGGTCCAGCTCGCTGACTTGGATAAGGCGCAGGTGCGTCGCGCCAGCTTCGCCCAGCAACCGGTTGAATTGTTCAGCGTGCTTGGTGTGCACCAGCACGTTCATGGTGACTTTTTCACCCAGCTCGGCCAAGGCCCGGCACATTTCCAGGTTGCCCAGGTGCGCGCCCACCAGCATCTGCCCGCGGGTGTCGCGCAAGTGGTTGCGCAGCAGCGCCGGGTCGACGATTTCGATCTGCTCGATGCTCAGTTTGCCGTTCCAGACGTCGAGCTTGTCCAACAGGGAATCGGCAAACGCCATGAACTGCCCGAAGACGCGCCGGTGGGTCGGGCGCAGCTCTGGGCGGCTGCTCCAATCGGCCAGGCGCTGTTGGTACTGCCAGGCCGCGTGACGGGCGCTACGGCCGAAAATGAAGAAGTACAGGACGATGCCGTACAGCACCGGGCTCAATAACCGACGACCCAGCACCTTGGCGGCGAACGCCGTGAGTTTCATCAGCCAGAAACTGCCGCGCTCCTGGCGATCGGCCCAGTGTTGTTTGTCAGTGTTCATGCTCGCCACCGTCGCCAGAGAATCAGCGGAAAGCGCACCAGCATGCCGAAGAACAGCCGGGTGTGCATGCTGGAGATCAGCACGTTGTCGTGGAACAGGCGAAAGTGCGAGACCCCGTCCAAGGGGTAGTGAACCCGGGTGCGCAGCCAGCGCATCGGCTGGTTGCGCCAGGCCAGGCGGACCAGGATGTCCGAGTCGAAATCCATGCGCTTGCCGATGTTCGCCGAGTCGATCAGCGCCAGGGTTGGCACCAGGGGATAGACCCGGAAGCCGCACATCGAATCGCGGATTTGCAAGGACAGGCTGTTGATCCAGACCATGACGTGGGTCAGGTAGCGCGCGTACAAGCGACCTTTCGGCACGCTAGCGTCGTACCGCGGATAACCGCAGATCACCGCGTCCGGATGGGTGCGCGATTGCTCGATGAACGCTCGAACATCGCCAAGATCGTGCTGCCCGTCGGCGTCCACCTGCAAGGCGTGGCTGAAGCCCAGGCGCGCCGCTTCGCGCAGGCCGGTCATCACCGCGCCGCCCTTGCCCTGGTTGACCGCCAGCCGGACCAGGTGAACCCGCTCGTGCTCGGCCAGTTGCTCAAGCACCGCGGCGCATGCCGGGCTACTGGCATCGTCCACCAGCACGCAGGGCAAACCGTTGCCGAGCAACGTCTGGACCACCGTAGCGATGGCGGTTTCGTGGTTGTAGACCGGGATGACGGCGCAGGGGTTATGCATGCGGCATGTCTCGGTGACCGAGGAGCATTGTGTGCAGGTACTCAGGCATTGTTTTCCCCCAACACAATCCGCCCACTGGAGCAGGCCGCCGCCGCGTTGCGGTAGGCGAAATACAACTTGCCGCGCTCACGGTCGAAGCGCAGGTGCAGTTGGATTTCATCGCCGGGTCGCACCAGTTGCTGGAATTTAAGAACCTCCATGCCAAGGAATCGGGGCGGCAAGTTCAGCAGTTGCCGGCCGAGGCTCAAAGCCCAATCGACCTGAACCACGCCCGGAAGGACCGGCGCGGTGGGAAAGTGGCCACTGAAGTAAGCCAAGTCTGGCGGCACTGCCAGGCACAGGTTCCACTCGCCTTCGGTTTCGGTTTGCTCAAGCAGTTCGGGGGTTTTCGGGCGGGGCGCCATCAGCACGGCTTCGACTTCGGCCTGGGGCAGCTTGCCTTGGGTGTTCAGCGGCAGTTGCCGCAGCCAGCGCCAACGTCGGGGCAAGGCCAAGGTTTCGCAATGCCCGCTCAGGTGCTGGCGCAGCGCTTGGGTAACGGCGCGTCGGCCCAGATTGCGCAGAGCGTGCAGGCCGGATTCGCTAAGCACCAGCAGGGCACCGAGGGAGGCGCGATTCTCCTGCACGACTCCCAACCGCGCTTCACTGACCCATTCATGAGCCGTCAACGCCTGTTCCAGCATCGGCAAGGAGATACGTTTTTCTTCAAGCTTGACGATGCGATCCAAGCGACCGAGCAATTCGAAACGCCCATCTGCGGCGATCCGCGCCGCGTCGGCGGTGTGTTCCACATGGCCGATCGGCAGATAGGGCGAGGTAATCAGCAAGGCGCCGTCACTGTCCTGGCTCAGCTCGACACCGGCGAAGGGCTGCCATAGGTTACCGCCCTGGCGCCAGGCAATGCCGCCGGTCTCCGAGCTGCCGAACACTTCGGTCGGCCATTGTCCCAGGCGTTGTTGCAAGCTTTGCGCAGCCTCGGGAGGCAAGGCACCGCCGGAGGAAAATACCCGGCGCACGCAGCTCAAGGCCGGCCAGTCGAGGTTGTCGCCCATGCGTTTGAGCAGCGCCGGACTGGCGACCCAGGCAAATGCCGGCTGTTCGCGGCTGGCGCGTTGCAGGTCTTCCGGAAACGCCAATTGCCGACGCACAAAGGTGCGTCCGGCGCACAGCGGCCACAGCACCCGGAACAGCAGGCCGTAGATGTGTTGAGTGGCGACGCTGCCGATCATGCAGGCTGTCGGGCCAAGGTCGGCGCCCCATAATTGCTCCAGCGCCTGGACTTCGTTACTCAGCTGACGCAGGGTTTTCTCGATGCGCTTGGGTTCGCCGCTGGAGCCGGAGGTGCAAAGGCTCAGCCAACAGTCATCAAGGTCCAGTTCGGCGGCGTCCAGCGGGGCCTGATGAAAATCGTTGGGATGCGTGTCGCCGGCCTGGTCGGTCAACCACAGGTCGACATCGGCCGACCAGCGTTGGCGCGTCTGGGCTTGCAGGTCGGCGGGCAGCAGGATGTGCGCGCCCGCGCGCCAGGCACCGAGCAGCGCTGTCGCCAGATCGGCTGCATCTTCGAAGTACACGGCCACGCGGCGGATGCCCCCGGCTTGCAGGCCTGCGGCCAGGCCTAGCGCGTTTGCGCGCAACTGTGCGTGATTCAACGCCGGATCGACGGTTACAGCGCGTTCCGGCTGCGTCTCGAGCAACAATTGCTCAAGCGTTATCCAATTCATGGGCGGCCTCTTACCCGTTGTCGTATGAGCCATTCAATGGCAAACAGCAGCCCCATCAATCCGTAGGAAATCAGGCCGGTGTACAACATCCACCAGCTCAGCGGCGCCCATAGGGTCAGGACGGCGGCGAGCAAACCGTTACACAGGAAAAACACACTCCAGGCCACCGTGACCTGGCGTGTATACACCACCGCTTTGGCCGGCAACTGCGGTTCGCGCAGGCGGGCCAGGCGTTCAATCATTGGTGGGCCATATTTCAGGCTCAGCGTGAACAGCCCGAGCATGAACGCGCTGATCAGCACCGGATACCAGCGCAGCAGGCGCGGGCTATCGAATACCGCGAGCAGCACGCAAAAGATGATCGCCGTGCCCGCCATCCAGCGGCGGCCCGGCCTGCCCTTGCCGAGCAGCGCCCGGGCCAGCCACAGGCAGCCCAACAACAACCCGAACTGCCAAGGAGCAAAGTGCTCCATGCCGAAATACACCGCAAAGGGATACAGCAGGCCCGCCAGGAGCAGGCCAAGGCCGATCAGCCGGCTCATGCGGCCGGTTGGACCAGTCGATAGACCGCCTCGACCACGTCGTTGACGGTGCGCACCGATTTGAATTCCTCGGCGGCGATTTTCTTGCCGGTCTGGCGCTTGATGTGGTCGATCAGGTCGACCGCATCGATGCTGTCGATTTCCAGGTCCTGGTACAGGTTCGAATCCAGCGTCACACGCTCGGGCTCCAGCTCGAAGAGCTCGACCAGGGCATCGCGCAGGGTAATGAAAATGTCGTCACGAGTTTGCATAGTCCGGTCTCAGGGGCGTTTTGCAGTGACGAAGGCCGCAAGGCTTGCCACATTGCTGAAATGGTTACGGGTGTCCTTGGCGTCGGCGTCGATCTTGATGCCGTACTGCTTCTGGATCGCCAGGCCGAGCTCCAGGGCATCCACCGAGTCCAGGCCCAGGCCTTCGCCGAACAGGGTCTGCTCGTCGCCGATGTTGTCGACGCTAATGTCCTCAAGGCCGAGGGCGTCGATGATCAGCTGTTTGATGTCACGGTGCAGATCGCTCATCTACGGCGAGCTCCTTGATGAAATAATGATGCAAAAAATCGTTGAGCCTGCGCGAGGCCTGCGGCGCGGGGCCCAGCGCGGCGAACGCCTGTGGGTCTATATCGGCCCCCACGCGAAAACTGAAGTGCACGCGGCGCTTGGGGATCCGATACCAGGGTTCGGCCTTGGTCAGGGTGGTCGGGCTGACCTTGATCGTTACCGGCGTCAGGATTGTCGCGCCCCGCAAGGCAATGGCCGCCGCCCCCCGATGAAAGGCCGGTGCCTGGCCTGGCTGGGTGCGCGTGCCTTCGGGGAAGACAATCAGGCACTGGCCGTCTTGCAGGGCGTCGCTGGCGGCGTCAAGCATGTCCATGCTGCCATCGTTGCTGATGTATTGCGTCGAACGCAGCGGGCCCCGGGTGAAGGGATTGTCCCACAGACTTTGCTTGACCACGCAATTGGCGTCGCGCACCAGCCCGATCAGGAACACCACGTCAATCAGCGACGGATGGTTGGCAATGATCATCTGGCCGGGACGGCCGAGTTTCTCCGCGCCGTCGATTTGATAGGTCAGTACGCCGGTACGGGCCATGAACCGGATAAAGAACCAGAACAGGCGCCCCACCGTGCGGCGGGCCCGTTGTCGATGGGTCCGGGGATCGCCTGGCAACGCATTGAGCAATGGGAACACCAGCACACGCAGGCACAGCCCGCCCAGCCCGAAAAGGGCGAAGCTTGCAGCGGTCGCGAAGAGGCGCCAGTAATAGGCGTCGCGATGTTTACCGGTCACCGGTTGCGTTGCCAGGTCCATAGACGATTCTTCCAGGCATGTTGGCAAGTGGTTTGATTGCCCAGCAGCGTACGCACCAGATCCAGTGCATGGGGCCAGTCGCAGCCGGGCATTGGGTCTGGCGGGCTGGATAGTGCCAGTTGCCAATCTTCGCCTCGGGTCAGCAGCAGCCCCACTGCGTAGGGAAACGGTACGTCATCGACCCAGTGCGCATACACGCTGGGCGGTTGTTCTTCGGTGATGACCAACAGCACCGCGGGCTCGCCTTCGTTCAACAGGGCAGCGGCTTCCAGCATGCCGTGTTCCAGGCCATCGCCCGTCGCGGCCAGAGCGGTCATTTCGCTGGTTTCGCCGCGCATGATCGACCACAGGCCGATGACGGCGTTGTGCACCGACAAGCTGAACTGGGTGGGCGACAAGGGTTGGTCGGCTGCCAGGTCCTTGAGAATCTCAAAGGTGCGTGGGGTTTCGCCGTGACGGGAAATAAAGACCAACGGTAGGTCCGCTCGCCCCTCGGCCAGCGGCCAGGCGGCGCTGAAAGCCATGCGGGCCAGGCGGCTTAGGCGTCGCCGCTGCATGGCGGGCAGGAACGATACGTCAGGGGCCGCATCGCTGACGGGCGGCACGACCGGTTGTCGGCTCCATGCCCGCCAATCGTCCACGCTTTCGAGCCCAGGAGCCCACGCGCGCCATTGGGCGATATTGAAGTTGATCACAGACTCATCCCACCCCTGCGGGCTTTTATTGTCACGGTTCAGTGGCTTGACCCGCGTCTTACCCTGCATGGCCTTGCGACCCAAGTGGCGCGCATTATCCCGGTGCGGTTGGCTTGTAGCAAATACTGGTTACATTTTGTCCAGGGCAACCGTCGGCTGGTCGGGGCCGGCTCGGCAGGGCCATTGTCACGATTGTGACGAGGCTCGTCTGTAAGCCACTTCCGTCATCTTGCAGGTCAATTGACGCTCGGTTGTCCGAAAAAGCCACCGATGCCGTAATCCGCCCCCGCTGAAGGTAGCGAAGCGGCGCGTAGGCCTACTACACTCGGGAATCTTTGATACACGGAGGTTTTGATATGCGGCGTGTGGTGTTCAATCAGAAAGGTGGCGTGGGCAAGTCCAGCATCGCCTGCAATCTGGCGGCGGTCAGCGCCAGCGAGGGTTATCGCACGCTTTTGGTCGACCTGGATGCCCAGGCCAATTCCACTCAATACCTGACCGGCCTGACGGGCGATGACATTCCCATGGGCATCGCGGACTTTTTCAAGCAGACCCTGTCGTCCGGGCCTTTTTCGAAAAAGAACAAAGTGGATATCTACGAAACGCCCTTCGATAACCTGCACGTGATCACCGCCACGGCGGAGCTTACGGATTTGCAGCCAAAGCTTGAGGCGAAACACAAGATCAACAAGCTGCGTAAATTGCTCGAAGAGCTGGACGAGGATTACGACCGGATCTACCTGGACACGCCGCCAGCGCTGAACTTCTACGCTGTATCAGCGTTGATCGCCGCCGACCGTGTGCTGATTCCCTTCGATTGCGACAGTTTTTCCCGCCAGGCGCTGTACGGCCTGCTGGCGGAAATCGAGGAGCTCAAGGAAGACCACAACGAGGGGCTGGAAGTCGAAGGCATCGTGGTCAATCAGTTCCAGGCCCGCGCCAGCCTGCCTCAACAGATTCTCGACGAACTGATCGCCGAAGGCTTGCCGGTGCTGCCCGTCTACCTGAGCAGTTCGGTGCGCATGCGTGAGTCGCACCAAGCGAGCCTGCCGCTGATTCACTTGGATCCGCGGCATAAGCTGACCCAGCAGTTCGTGGAGTTGCATGGCTTGCTGGAAAGCGCCTGATCCTGGCTGCGCAAATAATGCGGGGCTTCAAATCCCCTGGCTGCGCAACCAACTCATCAGTTGTGGCAACGGTAACGCGCCGCTCTGGCGCGCTACCTCCCGACCGTCCCTGAAGAGAATCAGGCTGGGAATCGAACGAATCCCCAACTGCGCCGAGAGCTGCTGATTGGCTTCGCTGTCGAGCTTGGCCAGTCGGCACTTGCCGGTCAGCTGTGCGGCGGCCTGTTCGAACACCGGCGCGAAGGATTTGCACGGGCCGCACCACTGCGCCCAGACATCCACCAGCAACGGCAGATCGCCCTTGATCTGGCTGGCGTAGTCGCCTTGCTTGAGTTCGAACGGTTTGCTTGAAAGCACCGGGGCTTTGCAACGCCCGCACTTGGGCTGGTCGCCCAGGCGTTCGGCGGGGATGCGATTGAGCCCATTGCAATGGGGGCAGGGGATCAGCATCGGATCGCCTCCTGGAAAAAATTCAAATGGCCTGGCACAGATTGAACACCAAGTTGCGACCAGCGCAAAACCCCCGTGGGCGTCTGCACGCTCCACAGGGGCGGAAGGGGTGTGGCTGTTATTTAGCGTTGGTCAGTGTGTTGTAGCTGGTCATCAGGTTACGGTAGTCCGGGATGTGGTTGGAGAACAAGGTCGCCAGTCCTTCCACATCGTTGCGCCAGTCGCGGTGCAGTTCGCAGGCCAGGCCGAACCAGGTCATCAGTTGCGCACCCGAGGAAGACATGCGGTCCCAGGCCGATTGACGGGTCAGTTCGTTGAACGTTCCGGACGCATCGGTGACCACGAACACTTCGAAACCTTCGGCCAGGGCCGACAGCGCCGGGAAGGCCACGCAAACTTCGGTCACTACGCCGGCGATGATCAGCTGCTTCTTGCCGGTGGCCTTGATTGCCTTGACGAAATCTTCGTTGTCCCAGGCGTTGATCTGGCCAGGGCGGGCGATGTACGGGGCGTCCGGGAACAGCGTCTTCAGTTCGGGCATCAGCGGGCCGTTGGGGCCGGTTTCGAAACTGGTGGTGAGGATGGTCGGCAGTTGGAAATACTTCGCCAGGTCGGCCAGGGCCAGCACGTTGTTCTTGAAACGGTCCGGATCGATGTCGCGTACCAGCGACAGCAGGCCAGCCTGGTGGTCTACCAGCAGAACAGCAGCGTTATCTTTGTCGAGACGGTTGTAGGAAGTAGTCATGGCGTAGCCCTCATTAAGTTTTGGTTGCCGAAGGTTCGGCGTGGTTAAGGTTTTTAATGTCGGTGCAGCGATTATTCGGTAACTCATCTGGCCGAAGCGCCGGTTTGAATCCGTGTTGCGTTTCGATGGGTGTAGATTAAAACTGGCACCTTTGAACCGCTAGACTGCGAAAATCAGCCTTAGCGTTCTATTTGGAGAACGATCATCGAAGACCTCAACACGCTTTACTATTTCACCCAAGTGGTTGAGCACCGTGGGTTCGCCGCGGCCGGCCGCGCACTGGACATGCCGAAGTCAAAGCTCAGCCGGCGTATCGCCCAGCTAGAAGAGCGGCTCGGGGTGCGATTGCTCCATCGCACCAGTCGCCATTGCACGCTGACGGAGATCGGCCAGGCCTATTACCAACGGTGCCTGGCGATGCGGGTCGAGGCCGAAAGCGCTGCGGAGGTCATCGAGCGCAACCGCTCCGAGCCCCAAGGGCTGGTGCGCATCAGTTGCCCGACGGCGCTGCTCAACAGTTGGGTCGGGCCGATGCTGACGCGCTACATGCTCAAGTACCCGCGGGTGGAGTTGTTCATCGAGAGCACCAACCGCCGGGTCGACCTGATTCATGAAGGGTTCGATATCGCGTTGCGGGTGCGCTTTCCGCCGCTGGAAAACACCGACATGGTCATGAAAGTGCTGAGCAACAGCACCCAGTGCCTGGTGGGCAGGCCGTCGTTTCTCGAGCGCTTGTCTTCACCTGCCTCGCCGGCGGACCTCAATGGCCTGCCGAGCGTGCATTGGGGCGCGGCGCAGCGCGAGTATCAGTGGGAATTGTTCGGCCCGGACGGCACCCGCGCGCTGATCCGCCATGAGCCGCGCATGGTCACCGATGATTTGCTGGCCCTGCGTCATGCGGTACTGGCAGGCATCGGCATCGCCCACCTGCCCACCGTAGTGGTGCGCGAGGACATCGCGGCCGGGCGGCTGGTGGAACTGGTGCCAGGCTGGACGCCCAAGTGTGGGATCGTCCATGCGATCTTTGCGTCACGGCGCGGGTTACTGCCGTCGGTGCGCTCGCTGATTGACTTTCTGGCCGAGGAGTTCAGCCACAGCGATATGGCCTGAGGCTGTCTTCAGCAGGTTGCCATTCATCAGGTGCGCCGCACTGTAAACGTGTCACGGCCTCAAAAAAGACACGACGTACCCGTTTGCAACCTCAGGAGGTCCCATGAGCCATCCTCAAGACCCAGCTACTCCCCAGGCAGTAGACAACCCCAACGACGACGGCTTCGTCCTCGGCACCGCCGGCCGCGACGAAGACCCCAACGCAGCCCCGGCCTACGCCACCGACAGCCGGCATGACCGTGATGAATTGACCCCTGAAGACGCCCGCGGCATGCCTGGCTATCCCGATGAAAAACCTGCGCAAGAACCGGCCAGTGAAGAGACGGAGTCAGGGATCGAGACGCCTGAGCAGGGGAACGATAAGGCGGGGTGAGCAGCCTACGATGACTCTCGTCCAGGCAACCCTGATTCCGTGGCGAG
>NZ_JABWQX020000007.1 GCF_014268655.2 Pseudomonas marvdashtae | reverse complement strand
TGCCGAGCCTTAGCGAGGCACCGAGTGGTGGGGCAAAAGCGTTTTGCTTACTTTTGCGCTTCTCAAAAGTGAGCCGTCGTAAGGACGGAACCATAAGCAGCCGTTACCTAAATAACGGATATACATACAAAAATACCTGCGTCCCATAATCCGTCATCCCAAGGCTACGGAGTCTTGCGCCATTGCCTACAACTACGCCAGAATCCGCCGGCTTGTGCGCCTTGGCCCTGGGCTCTAACGTTTGCGGGTCGCTGTCAGTTCAGCGATCGGGTTTAGCAGCTCGGCATACTATCAAGGCACGCAGCTCCGCTTTATGGCGGCTGTGCGTGGGGCACTTCGGTGCGCCGGGTCCCTTGATTCCTGGTCTGCTAACCCGCGTACTGCCGCCACCCTTCTCGTTTAGCAGCGATGTCTGGCGGCTCCATCAATCAAGGAGCGTCAACCATGCACAAGGTCACACCTAACCCGCCAGAACCAGAAACCGACCCCAAGAAACTCCAGGAAGCTTCTGATCGCGCGCTCGATTACTACCTGAACCCCAAACAGGCCAAATCCGAGAATAAACCGTCGCCAGGCCAGCTCTTCACCATCGTAGACGGCATCGACACCGAAAGCCTGCTGGCCAACCTCAGCGAAACCCTGGCCTCAGCCGACGCCATGATCAACGACCTTGCGTTCGACCTGAAAGGCTCGCGGCGCCATGTTGCCTTCGGCATTCAGCAACTGATCGAACTGAGTAGGTTATTGGCAAACCGGATGTTGGATAGCGTCAATCCGCAACATTGACCGCACCACAAAATCGGGGGCGGCTGCGCAGCCCAGCGGGAGCAAGCTCCCTCGCCACGGGTTAATGCGGCCGCCAACGTAAAATGTCGAATGTGTAAGCTGTTAGCGAACAAACCCGTTCCCACAGGAGAAATGCAGTCCCACCCAAACCAGGTCGGCTATAAGGCCGCCTCGCGGTGGACTTTGATCTCGGGCGCCCCGTTAACCACGCTGGCCGAACGCAGGCATTGTGGAGTGGGCACCTCGGCATGGATGCCGAGGTAGCCGCGCTGGACCATGGATGGTCCTTCGCGGCGGGCCCACGGAGCAATGCCTTCGTTCGGGCATGCCGAGCCTAGGCGAGGCACCGAGTGGTGGGGCAAAAGCGTTTTGCTTACTTTTACGCTTCATAAAAGTGAGTCGCTGTAAGAGCGAAACCGTAAGCAGCCGTTACCTAAATAACGGATATACATACAAAAACACCTACCTCCCACAATCCGTCATCCCAAGGCTACGACGTCTTGCGCCATTGCCTACAACTACGCCAGAATCCGCCGGCTTGTGCGCCTTGGCCCTGGGCTCTAACGTTTGCGGGTCGCTGTCAGTTCAGCGATCGGGTTTAGCAGCCTGGACAATCCTAGACGTACGCTCTCCACATGCGTGAGCAGGCTTCAGCGCCTGCGCATCTATGTCATGGCGGTTGTGCGTGGGAGACCTTCGGGTCTGCCGGGTTCTAGGGTCCCGGTCTGCTAACCCGCGCACAGTCGCCACCCATTTTCGTTTAGCAGCGATATCTGGCGGCTCCACTACCCTAGGAGCGTCAACCATGCACAAGGTCACACCCAACCCGCCAGAAACAGAAACCGACCCCAAGAAACTCCAGGAAGCTTCTGATCGCGCGCTCGATTACTACCTGAACCCCAAACAGGCCAAATCCGAGAAGAAACCGTCGCCAGGCCAGCTTTTCACCGTCGCCGATGGCATCGACAACGAAAGCCTGCTGGCCAACCTCAGCGAAAACCTGGCCTCAGCCGACGCCATGATCAGCGACCTTGCGTTCGACCTGAAAGGCTCGCGGCGCCATATTGCCCTTGGTATTCAGCAACTGATCGAGCTGAGTGGCATGCTGGCAAACCGAGCACTGGACAACGTCAATCCACAACCCTGACCTTGCCACGGGCGGTGATCAAGAACTCATATAACGCCCAACAAAAAGCCCCGCTTCCTTCCAGAAGCGGGGCTTTTTGCGTATCACGCCATCAAGCCAGTTGAGGCTGTACGCTCACCGGCTGTAGCGGCAGCAACGGTGCATGGGGATCGGCTTTCACCGATTCACGCCACGCCGCCAACCACTCGGGATGCGCCTCGCTCCAGACCTGCTCATGCAGACGGGACAAGGCCACCGGATCACTCAGCAGCGCCAGTCGCTCGGCGTTGTTGAGGCCCTCTGGGCCGACCTTCAGGGCGTGACGAACGCGTTCGACCCGCAGCCATTCGATCGGCTCGGCCTGGCCGTGACGCGAAGTGGCCAGCGCATACGCCAGGGCGTTTTGTTGCGGGTCGACCACTGCCCGGATGAAGCCGTCGTTCAGGGCATGCCAACGGTTTTCATGGGTGTACTGGTCAGTCGACAGCAACTCCTGCGGCGGTGCGTATTCCTCAGGAATCAGGAACAGGCTTTCATCACGGGATTTCAAGCCCAGGCCCACACGGCTGGAAATCACCGAGACTGGGATCGACAGCATCAAGGAGCCCACGATCGGCACCAGCCACCACAGGAAGCTTGGGTTCAGCCAGATCACCAGCAAGGCCCAGAAGAAGCCCAACAGGGTTTGTGGACCGTGGCGCTTGACCGCTTCGCTCCATGGCGTGGAGTCATCATCACGCTTGGGCGAATTCCAGGTCGCGGCCCAGCCCAGGAAAGCAGCAAGGACGAAGCGAGTGTGGAAAATCATCCGCACCGGCGCCAGCAGCATGGAGAAGAACATCTCCAGCAGCATCGACAGGGTCACCTTGAACTTGCCGCCGAACTCCTTCGCGCCTTTTGCCCAGATCAGGATGATGCTCAAGAGCTTGGGCAGGAACAGCAACACGATCGTGGTGGAGAACAGCGCGATGGCTTTTTCCGGATGCCACTGCGGCCATAGCGGATACAGCTGGCGCGGCTCCAGGAAGTATTGCGGTTCCATCAGTGTATTCACAGCCAGCAGCGCGGTGGACAGCACCAGGAAGAAGAACCACAGCGGTGCCGACAGGTAGGACATCACGCCGGTCAGGAACACCGCACGGTGCACCGGGTGCATGCCCTTGACCAGGAACAGCCGGAAGTTCATCAGGTTACCGTGGCACCAGCGACGGTCACGCTTGAGTTCGTCCAGCAGGTTCGGCGGCAGCTCTTCGTAGCTGCCCGGCAGGTCATAGGCAATCCACACGCCCCAGCCGGCACGGCGCATCAGCGCGGCTTCGACGAAGTCGTGGGACAGGATCGCTCCGGAGAACGCACCTTTACCGGGCAACGGCGCGAGGGCGCAGTGATCGATAAACGGCTTCATGCGGATGATCGCGTTATGGCCCCAATAGTGCGATTCGCCCAACTGCCAGAAGTGCAAACCGGCCGTAAACAAGGGACCGTACACCCGAGTGGCGAACTGCTGCATGCGCGCATACAGCGTATCCATGCCCGAGGCGCGTGGCGCGGTCTGGATGATGCCCGCGTCCGGCGTGGCTTCCATCAGCCGTACCAGGCTGGTCAGGCATTCGCCGCTCATGACGCTGTCGGCGTCGAGCACGACCATGTACTTGTAGTCGCTGCCCCACCGACGGCAGAAGTCGTCGAGGTTGCCGCTCTTGCGCTTCACGCGGCGACGGCGACGACGGTAGAAGATCTTGCCGAAGCCACTGGTTTCACGGCAGACGTCCATCCAGGCCTGCTGTTCGGCGACACAGATATCGGTTTCGTTGCTGTCGCTGAGTACAAAGAAGTCGAAGCGATCCAGGTCACCCGTGGCCGCGACGGACTCGAAGGTGGCGCGCAGGCCGGCGAATACCCGTGGCACGTCCTCGTTACAGATCGGCATTACCAGCGCAGTGCGGGCGTCCTTGGGAATCGGCTCGTTACCGGCGCTGGCGCCGGAGATACGGTACTTGTCGTGCCCGGTGAGCAGTTCGAGGAAGCCCATCAACGCGGTCCAGAAACCCGCCGATACCCAGCAGAACAAGATCCCGAACAAAATCAGGATGCTGGTTTGCAGCGCATACGGCAGCACTTGCGTGGCCGTCTGCAACAGCGGTTGGTGCAGCACTTCGTCCAGGTCCACCAGCGACCAGCCCTGGTACGGCATGATGCCTTTCATGTACCAGCCGGCAACGATGGTCTGGCCGAGCATCAGGATCAGCAGGATGTAGCGGCGGATCGAGCCTACGGTCCGCCAACGCGCGTGCGGCAATACGCGCTCGTCCTTGGGCGGTTTCGGCGGGTTGGTGCGGCCAGTCAGGCGGCGCCAGGCGCGCACCAGGATATTGGTGCGCCACGGCTCCGGCACGACCTTGGTCCGACGAATTGGCGGAGTCGCCTTCAAGCACACCCGGCCGCTGGAATCGAGGGCCAGCATTTCGGCTTCCTCGAGTTCCTCGGCAGTGCTCAACGTCAGGCGACGGCCCACCGAGGCTTGCGCCGCCTCGTTGGGTGCATCGAATGTCGAAGAAGCCAGGCGTTCGTGCAATTCGCTGAAAGACTTGCAGCCCGCCAGCTCGGCGCGCTGCTCATCGGTCATCGGCAAATGGGCCAGATACTCGCGAAGAGATTCTGGTTGTACGGAAGTATTACTCATCGGCAGGCAACTGGTAGCTCCAGGTCTCGGTCAGGACTTGCTCAGTCTGTTCCGGTTCCTGCGGGGTTGTGGTCGGCTCGGCAGCGGCGGTGGACGCCTTGACGGCCTTGGTTTCTTTCTGCTCGCCGGCTTGCTCGTTGGCTTTCTCTTTTTCGCTCTGCTGCTTGGCGACCTTGTCGGCCTTGGCCAGGGTCGTCACCGAATGCGAGGTGGCAGGCAGCTCGACAGGAACCAGAGGGCGGACCAACGCGGCACGCATCTCGGTCGCCTTGCTCGGATCCTTGATCTTCAAGCGCAGCGTCAAGCGCCAGCCCTTGGTTTCAGGGTTGTAGCGCACGCTGTTCTCGACGATCTCGCCGTTGTCGCCAATGCTCACCTGGCTACGCACATCGGCGTCTTCAGGCAGGGCTTGCAGGGACGGACCTTCGAAATCCACCAGGTAGGCCACGCTGCCGTCCGGCTGACGGATCAGATTGGACTGCTTGACGTCACCGGTGGAACGCAGGGTCTGTTTGACCCAGGCACTGTCCGGCGAGTGCAGGCTGGCTTCGTCGAGTGTCCAGTGCAGGCGATAGGCAAAGTCCAGCGGCTGGCCTGGCTCAGGCAGTTTTTCCGGGCTCCAGAAAGCAACGATGTTGTCGTTGGTCTCGTCGGCGGTCGGGATCTCAACCAGGTTGACGGTGCCCTTGCCCCAATCGCCTTTCGGCTCGATCCAGGCACTTGGGCGTTTTTCGTAGCGGTCGTCGAGATCTTCGTAGTGGCTGAAATCGCGGCCGCGCTGCAGCAAGCCGAAACCACGCGGGTTTTCTACCGAGAAGTTGCTCACGGCCAGGTGTTTCGGGTTGTTCAGCGGACGCCAGATCCACTCGCCGTTGCCGGCATGGATGGACAGGCCGCTGGAATCGTGGAGTTCACGACGGTAGTTCAGCACCTTGGACGGCTGGTTGGCGCCGAACAGGAACATGCTGGTCAACGGGGCGATGCCCAGCTTGTTGACACGATCACGCAGGAACACGCGGGATTTCACATCGACAACGGTATCGGTGCCCGGACGAACGGTCAGGCGATAGGCGCCGGTGGCCCGTGGCGAATCCAGCAGGGCGAAGATTACCAGGTGCTTGTCGGTCGGTTTTGGACGCTGGATCCAGAACTCGCGAAAGCGCGGGAACTCTTCACCGGATGGCAATGCGGTGTCGATGGCCATGCCACGAGCGGACAAGCCATAGACCTGACCCTTGCCGATAACGCGGAAATAGCTCGCGCCCAGCATGGTCATGATTTCGTCTTGCTTGTCGGCCTTGTTGATCGGGTACAACACGCGGAAACCGGCGTAGCCCAGCTGTTCGGTAGCCTTGGGATCGAATTTGACGTCGCCGAAATCGAAACGTGTCGGGTCGTACTTGATCTCGTCGACAGTGGTCGCAGTGATTTCGTTGATCTTCACCGGCGTATCGAAATGCATGCCTTGGTGATAGAAGGACAACCGGAACGGGGTCTTCTGGTCGGCCCATTCAGCTTTTTCGGTGCGGAAACGGATTTTCTGATAATCGGCGAATTTCATTTCGCGGAATTCGTTCGGCAGATTGCTGCGCGGGGCTTCGAATTTCTGCCCGGCCAGTTCTTGTGCCTTCGCCGATACATCATCCAGGCTGAATGCCCACAGTTGGCCCGCGCCAAACAGGCACAACAGGGCGGAGCCCGCTACCAGAGCGTTTCTAAACCGTTTGGCAGTCATTTTTGGTGCATTACAGGGACTAACAATCACGAGCAACCCTCGCCGAAAACAGATCAAAAAACCAACGGCCAGATAAAGTATCTGCACGGTAACGGCGCTGAAAAACCGTTCCTGCGGACCACTCTTGCCAAGTTGGCGAGCATTGTTCCGACTCCGATGGGACAAAATGATTCCCCAAACGGTTCAGGACAAGTCTCTACCTAAGTCAAATGGACCAGCGAACGCTGGTCCCCCGTAGCGCGCGATTATCTAGTAGGCCGCGTGACAACGCATCAGGGCTAGCAAAGTATTTATCGAGAAAACTCCGTGTTTTGACTCGAAACCGGACCGAAAAGATGTTTCAAACGCTTTCAGACCTGTAACAGAAAGGTTACCGGGCCATCATTGACCAGATGCACTTGCATGTCGGCGCCGAATCTACCTGATGCCACGGTGCCATGCACCTGTTTCGCCTGGCTCAGTAGATAGTCGAAGAGTTCTTCACCGAGCGCAGGCGGCGCGGCGGTCGAAAAACTCGGACGAAGGCCGCTTTTGGTGTCCGCCGCCAAGGTGAATTGCGACACCAGCAGCAATCCACCCCCGACATCCGCCAGGGACAGGTTCATCTTGCCCTCGGCGTCGCTGAACACCCGGTAGTTAAGCAGCTTGTGCAGGAGTTTGTCGGCGCTGGCGCGGGTATCTCCCGGCTCGACGGCGACCAGTACCAGCAAGCCGTGGTCCACGGCCCCGACGATCTCGCCAGCGACTTCGACCCGGGCACCGCGAACCCGCTGCAGCAGCCCCTTCATGCTTCTTCGGGTGGCAAGTCGAGCAGGCGCCGGGCCATTTGCGCGGCGGCGCGCACCAGCGCATCGGTAATCCCTGGCTCCGAAGCGGCGTGACCGGCGTCGCGGATCACCTGCAGTTCGCTGTTGGGCCAGTTCTGATGCAACTCCCAGGCATTGTCCAACGGGCAGATAACGTCGTAGCGGCCATGGACGATGACGCCCGGCAAATGGGCGATCTTGCCCATGTCGCGAATCAACTGGTTGGGTTCAAGGAAAGCGTTGTTGGTGAAATAGTGGCATTCAATCCGGGCAATCGACAGCGCCCGCTGCGGCTCGGAGAAGCGATCGACCACCAGCGGGTTCGGGCGCAGGGTCGCGGTGCGGCCCTCCCAAGTAGACCAGGCCTTGGCCGCGTGCATTTGGGCGATCTGGTCGTTACCGGTCAGGCGCTTGTGGAAGGCGCTGAGCAGGTCGTCGCGTTCGTCCAGCGGAATCGGTGCGATGTAGTCCTGCCAATAGTCAGGGAACAGGCGACTGGCGCCGGCCTGGTAGAACCACTCGATTTCCTGCGGCCGGCAGAGGAAGATCCCCCGCAGAATCAAGCCATGCACCCGCTCCGGATGGGTCTGGGCGTAGGCCAGCGCCAACGTCGAGCCCCAGGAGCCGCCGAACAGCACCCACTTTTCGATGCCCAGGTGCTTGCGGATGCGCTCGAGGTCTTCTACCAGATCCCAGGTGGTGTTGTTTTCCAAGCTGGCGTGAGGGGTCGAACGACCACAGCCGCGCTGGTCGAAAGTGACAATGCGGTACAGGTTCGGATCGAAGTAGCGGCGGCTCTGTGCATCGCAACCCGCCCCAGGGCCGCCGTGGATGAACACCACCGGCAGGCCTTCCGGCGAACCGCTTTCATCGACATAGAGCGTGTGGGTGTCATCGACAGCCAGATCGTGCCGGGCATGGGGTTTGATCTGCGGGTACAAAGTCTGCATTGCGCGCTCCGTAAGGGGTCGAGTCATCCCTGTGGGGACTTCTATTTAGTCTGCCGTCCGGCATCATAAACCCGAATTACCAGAATGAGCATGCTCCCTGCGCAGTCAAAGCGTGTCAGCCAGATACGCCAGCAGCGTGCGATACAGCTGATCGACCTCTGGCACCTGGTTCCGGCCGCGCAGACAACCATGGACGAGGCCTTCCCCGACATAGAGTTCAGAGGTGACTCCTGCGGCGTTCAGCCGCTCGCTATAGAGGACGCCGTCGTCGCGCAGCGGATCCCATTGCGCGACGGCGATCAGCGCCGGTGGCAGGCCGCCCAGGTCATCGGCGAGCAACGGCGCGGCATAGGCCGAGGGTTGCGCACTCTGCAGGTATAACGCGTCATAGCGTTGCAGATCGTCGCTGCTCAAGAGCGGCGCATCGAAACATTCATTGCGCGACGGCAAATGAGCAGGACCGCCGAGCGCCGGGTAAACCAGTACCTGAGCCTTGGGCAGAGGCCGGCCTGCATCGCGCAAGGCCAGGCACAACGCAGCGGCGAGATTGCCGCCGGCGCTGTCACCGACCACCACCCTGCGACGTGGATCGATGGCAAATGGTGCATCCGCCAGATGACACCACACCGCGAAACAGTCTTCGAAACCGGCCGGGAACGGATGCTCCGGGGCCAGCCGGTAATCGACCGCCAATACCAACGCGCCAAGCTCAGCTGCTAATTCCATGCAGATGAAGTCGTGGGAATCCAGGTCCCCCACTACCCAGCCACCACCATGCAGATAGAGCATGCACGGCCAGCCCGCGAGCGGCGGCGCCATGCGCGGGTGATAGGCCCGGATGGCCACGCCGGCCAACTGCAAATCCTCGACCGCAAGCGTTGGCGGACGCGGCGGGGTAAACGCCCGGCACATCTGGCTGTAGGCCTGGCGCGAACCGGCGAGGCTATCGTCCGGGCTGGTGAAGCCCAGGGTTTTGTCGATGAAGGCGGACATTGCCTGGGAGAGTGGGTAGGCCATCTTGGATTGCCATGCGTCGAAAGAGTATGTGGCTCAGCCGCTTTTGTGGCGAGGGAGCTTGCTCCCGCTCGGTTGCGTAGCGGCCGCAAAAAAAGCGAGGTCGGCTTCGCCACCCAGCGGGAGCAAGCTCCCTCGCCACGGGATTATCGCTGTCCTTGATACCGTGTCAGTTCTTGAGACTGGCCTGCACCGTCGCCATGCCATCCTTGCCATCGAAACTGGTCACGCCAGCGAGCCAGCGCTGCAAATCCTCGGGATGCTCGCGCAGCCATTGCCGGGCGACATCCTGAGGCGTCTTGCGCTCCATGATCGGAACCATCAACTGGCTTTCCTGGGCTGCGGTGAAGGTGAGATTTTCCAACAGCCGTTGCACGTTTGGACAGCGCTGGGCGTAGTCTGGCGCGGTCACGATGGAGACAGTCGCGGCACCTTCATTGGGGCCATAGACGTCCTCGCTGCCGGTCAGGTAGGTGATGTTCATGTTGATGTTCATCGGGTGCGGGGTCCAGCCGACGAAGACCACGAATTCCTTGCGATTCACTGCCCGCTGCACCGCCGCCAGCATCCCCGCCTCTCCGGATTCGATCAGCTTGAAATCCTTGAGGCCGAAGTGGTTGGTCTCGATCATGGTCTTGATGGTGGTGTTTGCGCCGCTGCCCGGCTCGATGCCGAAGATTTTCCCGCCGAGCTGATCCTTGAACCGCGCGATATCGGCGAAAGTCTTGAGCCCCGCCGTCGCTACATAGTCCGGTACCGCCAGTGTGGCCTGGGCATCGGCCAGGCTCGGTTTATCCAATACTTTCACCTGATTGGCGGCCAGGAACGGGGCGATGTTCTTGTCCATCGCCGGTTTCCAATACCCAAGGAAGATATCGAGGCGCTTGTCGCGAATGCCGGCGAAGATGATTTGCTGCACAGCGCTGGTCTGCTTGCTTTCGTAGCCCAGACCGGTCAGCAAAACATCGGCCATGCCACTGGTGGCGATCACGTCGGTCCAGTTGACCACGCCCATCCGCACGGATTGGCAGGACGCAGGTTCGGCGGCCATCGCCGCGGAGCTTAATAGAACGGTACCGCAGAGGATCGACAGACAGCGTTTGAACAGTCTTTTCATCGCAAGGGTCTCGGCGGCAGCGGATTGTTATAGGTCGGTGTCTTTGCGCACCGTGCCTGGAACATTACGCAGCGTCGAGGGGGCGCAGATGAACTGTGGCGACTCGGTTTTGCACGGTGGCGACAGGTTGAGGGGCTTGAAATGCTTTTGTGGCGAGGGAGCTTGCTCCCGCTCGGTTGCGTAGCGACCGCATAAAAGCGAGGGCGGCTTCGCCACCCAGCGGGAGCAAGCTCCCTCGCCACAACAGCCGCCTCACCTCGAATTAGCGTTTGTAGGCCCGTTGTCCCCACGCCAGGAAGCCTTCCAGTAACTCCCTGAGCACCACTTGAGTCGGCGCCGCCAGGTCGGGGCGGTAGTTGAACGGTTCGAACTCTTCCATGTAGGTGCTCTGGCACAGTTCCAGTTGCACGGCGTGGATGTCCTCGGCCGGGTTGCCGTAGTGCCGGGTGATGTGGCCGCCCTTGAAACGCCCGTTGAGTACGTGGGTGAACCGGTCGTGGCGGGCGCAGATGGCTTCGAGCTGGCTGGCCAGGGTCGGGTCGCAGCTGGCGCCGTTGAACGTGCCCAGGTTGAAGTCCGGCAGCTTGCCGTCGAACAGGTGCGGGATCACCGAGCGAATCGAATGGGCATCGAACAGCAAGGCATAGCCGAACTCAGCCTTGAGCCGCGCCAGTTCCTGCTGCAACGCCTGGTGGTATGGCATCCAGACCTGTTGCAGATACGTCGCTCGCTCCTCGGCCGAGGGCTCCAGGCCTTCGCGGAACAACGGCACGCCATCGAACAATGTCGCCGGGTACAAACCGGTGGTGGCGCCGACGTACATCGGCTTGTCATCGGCGGGGCGATTCAGGTCGACGACGAACCGCGAGTACCCTGCGGCCAGGGTGCTGGCGCCCAGCTCAGCGGCGAATTCGTAGAGCTTGGGAATGTGCCAGTCAGTGTCCGGCAGGCTCTGGGCTTCGGGGATCAACCCAGCCTCCACCGCCGGCGTCAGGCGCAGGCCCGCGTGGGGCATGCTGACCAACAGCGGCACGCGCCCTTGCTTGAAATTCAGGACCTTTTCCACAACCACTCTCCTCAATCGATTTCGACGCCGTGACGCACGACGCGTTTTTCCAGATCGCCACCGAGCCAGTACGCCAGGTCGGCCGGGCGGTCGATGTGCCAGGCGACGAAATCCGCCACCTTGCCGGCTTCCAGCGAACCGTGGGTGTCAGCCATGCCCAGGGCCTGGGCCGCGTGAATCGTCGCCCCCGCCAAGGCTTCTTCTGGCGTGAGGCGCAGACACGTGCAAGCCATGTTCAGCATCAGGCGCAACGACAGCGCCGGCGAGGTGCCGGGGTTGAGGTCGCTGGCCACAGCGATTTTCACGCCATGTTTGCGCAAGGCGTCCATGGGCGGCAGCTGGGTTTCGCGCAGGAAATAAAACGCCCCCGGCAACAACACCGCCACCGTGCCGGACGCGGCCATGGCCTTGGCATCGTCCTCGGTCATGAATTCCAGATGATCGGCCGACAGCGCCTGGTAACGCGCCGCCAGGCTGGAGCCATTCAGCGACGACAATTGTTCGGCGTGCAGCTTCACCGGCAGGCCAAGCCGTTGCGCGGTCAAAAATACTCGTTCGACTTGTTCCGGGGAGAACGCCAGGTATTCGCAAAAGGCATCCACCGCATCCACCAGCCCCTCGGCCGCCAGGGCCGGGAGCATCTCGCTGCAGATGTGCTCGATGTAGTCGTCGGCGCGATCCTTGTATTCCGGCGGCAAGGCGTGGGCCGCCAGGCAGGTGCTGCGCACGCTGACGGGCAACTCGGTGCCGAGGCGACGGATGACCCGCAGCATTTTGCGTTCACTGGCGAGGTCCAAGCCGTAACCGGACTTGATTTCCACCGTGGTCACGCCGTCGCGCATCAGGCTTTTCAGGCGTTTGGCGGCGCTGGCGAACAGTTCGTCTTCACTGGCCGCCCGAGTGGCGCGCACCGTGCTGGCGATACCGCCACCAGCAGCGGCGATCTCGGCGTAGCTGACGCCTTGTAGGCGCTGTTCGAATTCGCCGCTGCGGTTGCCGCCGAACACCGTGTGGGTGTGGCAATCGATCAGCCCCGGCGTGACCCAGGCGCCGTTGAGGTCGTTGACCGTCGGGTAGTCACCCGTCGGCAATTCGGCGCGCGGGCCGATCCAGTGAATGTGCTCGCCCTGGGTGACGATGGCGGCGTCTTCGATGCTCGAGTAGACGCCCTGGGCCATGGTGGCGGCGTGGCAGTTTTGCCAGAGGGTTTTCATTGACATCCTCCGTCAGAGCGGGACGCAGAGCGTCCCATGAGGCATTCCCACGCAGAGCGTGGGAACGATCGGATCAGCCTTGGAAACTCGGCAACAACGGCGCCGTGACCAATGCATTCAGGCACCGACTCGCCAGCAACTCAGTGGCCGCATTGATGTCTGGCGCAAAGAAGCGGTCCTTCTCGTAAAACGGCACCTCGGCACGCAACAGGGCCCGGGCCTGCTCCAGCTTGGCAGAGGTCTTCAAGCCGCCGCGCAAATCCAGCCCCTGGCAGGCCGCCAGCCATTCCACCGCGAGAATCCCCCGGGTGTTCTCGGCCATTTCCCACAGGCGCTTGCCGGCGGCAGGGGCCATGGAAACATGGTCTTCCTGGTTGGCCGAGGTCGGCAGGCTGTCCACCGAATGAGGATGGGACAGCGCCTTGTTTTCACTGGCCAGGGCCGCCGCGGTCACCTGGGCAATCATGAAGCCGGAGTTCACCCCGCCATTGGCCACCAAAAACGGCGGGAGTTGCGACATGTGCTTGTCCATCATCAGCGAAATGCGCCGCTCGCTCAGGGAGCCGATCTCGGCAATCGCCAGGGCCATGTTATCGGCGGCCATCGCCACCGGTTCGGCGTGAAAGTTGCCGCCGGAAATCACGTCGCCCTCGGCGGCGAACACCAGCGGGTTGTCCGACACGGCATTGGCCTCGATCACCAGCACCTCGGCGGCCTGGCGGAACTGGGTCAGGCAGGCGCCCATCACTTGCGGCTGGCAACGCAGGGAGTACGGGTCTTGGACCTTGTCGCAGTTCTGGTGCGAATCGGAAACTTCGCTGCGCTCGCCCAGCAGATCGCGATAGGCAGCGGCGGCATCGATCTGGCCTTTCTGGCCACGGGCGGCATGGATGCGTGCGTCGAATGGCGAGCGCGAGCCGAGCACCGCTTCAACGGTGAGGCTGCCCAGGGCCAGGGCACCGGCGAACAGGTCTTCACCTTCGAACAGGCCACGCAGGGCAAACGCGGTAGAAACCTGGGTGCCGTTGAGCAGCGCCAGGCCTTCCTTGGCTGCCAGGGTCAACGGCGCGAGACCGGCGACTTTCAGCGCGTCGACAGCGGGCAGCCATTCGCCCTTGTAGCGGGCCTTGCCCTCGCCCAGCAGCACCAGGGACATGTGGGCCAGCGGCGCCAGGTCACCGGATGCACCGACCGACCCCTTGAGCGGAATGTGCGGGTAGACCTCAGCGTTGATCAGCGCAATCAGCGCATCGATTACCTGCCGGCGGATGCCGGAAAAACCCCGGCTCAGGCTGTTGACCTTAAGCACCATGACCAACCGCACCAGCGCATCGCTGATTGGTTTGCCGACACCGGCGGCATGGGACAGCACCAGGGAGCGCTGCAGGTTTTCCAGGTCCTCGCTGGCGATGCGGGTCGAGGCCAGCAGGCCGAAACCGGTGTTGATGCCGTAGGCGGTGCGATTCTCGGCGAGGATTTGTTCCACGCACGCAACACTGGCTTCAATTTGCGCCGACGCGCTGGCATCCAGGCTCAGGGTGACCGGGTGCTGATAGATGTCACGCAATTGAGCCAGGCTCAATTGGCCGGGAATAAGGTTCAAGGCAGTCATGTAGTGCTCCTTTTGAGAGTTTTGTTTTTTCATCCGCCAGTCGCTCCGGAATGTTCCGTTATCCGTCACCCTCGCTTTTTGGGCGATGCCTTGTGGGCTATAGGTGTCTTGGCACGCTGGCGCTATTTTTCGATCAATTCAAATTCGGTAAAACACTGTGCAGCACGTTCGGGTCTTTGAGCAGCCCGGCGGCGGCAGCGATGTCCGGCGCCAGCCAGCGGTCCTGGTCGTAGGCCGGGACGCGCTCGCGCAGCAGTTTCCAGGCGATGTCGGTGCCGGCGCCAAAGCGCTGCTCCTTGAGAAATTCAAAGGACTGGGCCGCCAACAAATATTCGATGGCGAGGATCTGTGTGCAGTTTTCCAGCGCCCGGTGCAGCTTCAGGGCCGCGTTGGTGCCCATGCTCAAATGGTCTTCCTGCAAGCCGGAGGTGACGAAATTGTCCAGCACCGCCGGCTGCGCCAACTGGCGATTTTCCGCGCACAGCGACGCAGCGACGTATTGCACGATCATCATCCCCGAATTCACGCCGGGGTTGGCGACCAGGAAGGCTGGCAAGCCGCTGACATGGGGATTGATCAGGCGATCGAGGCGGCGCTCGGCGATCGAGCCGATTTCCGCCATGGCAATCGCCAGCAGATCCGCCGCCAACGCCACCGACTGGCCATGGGGATTGGCCTGGGACATGACTCGGAAATTTTCCGGCGTGCCCAGCAGCAGCGGGTTATCGGTAGCGGCGTTGAGTTCGGTTTCGATCTGTTGCCGGGCATGGGCCAACTGGTCGCGAGCCGCGCCGTGCACCTGGGGGATCGAGCGGATGCTCAAGGCGTCCTGGGTGCGGATGCCCAAGCTCGACGCGATGACTTCGCTGCCGTCGAGCAGCGCCCGCAAATTGACCCCAACCTGCTGCATGCCCGGGTGCGGCTTGAGGGCGATGACTTCGGCGTCGAACGCGGCGATCTGGCCGCGCTGGGCCTCGAAACTCATGGCACCGATCACATCGGCCCATTGCAACAGCCGCGTCGCATCGGCCAGGGCCAGGCAACTGAGGCCGGTCATGCACGGCGTGCCGTTGACCAGGCACAAACCGTCCTTGGCCCCCAGTTGCACCGGTTGCAAACCCTCTGCGGCCAGGGCCTGTTGCGCCGGGACTACTTGCCCGCGATAGCTGACCTGGCCGACGCCCAGCAGCGCGATGCCGATGTGGGCCATGTGGGTCAGGTAACCCACCGAACCCTGGGACGGCACTAGCGGCGTGATACCGCGATTGAGCAGCGCCAGCAGCGCTTCGACCACCCGCCGATGGATGCCGGACTTGCCTTGGCTGTAATTGAGGATGGCCGCGCAGAGAATCGCCCGAGTCTGCTCGTCGGAGAGCGCCGGGCCGACGCCACAGGCATGGCTGAGCAAGGTGTTGCGTGATAACTGGCTAAGTTGTTCGTCCTTGAGCGAGACATTGCACAAGGCGCCCAGGCCGGTGTTGACGCCATAGGCGCGCTCGCCGCTTTCGACGATGCGCTGGACGATGGCCTGGGCATTGTCGATCCGCGCCCAGGTCTGGGTCGACAGCTCAAGCACAGCGCCGAAGCGCGCGACGGCGACCACGTCCTGCCAGCGCAACGGGGCGCCGGTGATGATGATTTTTTCAGCCTGGGACATCTCAAACCTCATTCAAATTCTCCCGCGCCACAACAGCCTGTCAGCCAAAAATAGCTGTTCAGCTGCCACATCAGTCTCACACCACCGCCGCCCTGCGCTGTACAAACCGATCGACATACTCATCCGCCGGCGAGTGCAGGATCTCCCGCGGCGTGCCGACCTGGATCAGCTTGCCGTCCTTGAGAATCGCGATGCGGTTGCCGATGCGCACGGCCTCGTCGAGGTCGTGGGTGATGAAGACGATGGTTTTGTGCAGGGTCTTTTGCAGCTCCAACAACTGATCCTGCATTTCTGCGCGAATCAGTGGGTCGAGGGCGCTGAAGGCTTCGTCCATCAGGATGATGTCGGTGTCCGCCGCCAACGCACGGGCGAGGCCGACGCGCTGGCGCATGCCGCCGGAGAGCTGGTGCGGGTATTTGTTCTCGTAGCCTTTCAGGCCCACGGTGTTGATCCAGTGCAGCGCCCGTTCGGCGCACACCTGCTTGCTCTCGCCGCGTACTTTCAAGCCGTAGGCGACGTTGTCCAGCACGCTCTTGTGGGGCAGCAGGCCGAAGCTCTGGAACACCATGCTGATCTTGTGCCGGCGAAACTCGCGCAGGGCGTCCATGTCCAGCTGCAGGATGTCTTCGCCGTCCACCAGGATTGCGCCGCTGGTAGGGTCGATCAGCCGGTTGAAGTGGCGCACCAACGTGGACTTGCCGGAACCGGACAGGCCCATGATCACGAAGATTTCCCCGGTGCCGATGCTCAGCGACAGGTCGTTCACGCCGACCACGCAACCGGTTTCGGCCAGCACCTGGTCCTTGGTCTTGTTCTGGCGGATCAGCTCCAGGGCTTCCTTGGAGCGGTTGCCGAAAATCTTGAAGACGTTCTTGACTTCGATCTTGCTGACGGCTGCGTTGCTCATTTGCTCACCTCATGCCGAGGACGACCATAGGCCTGGGTAATGCGGTCGATGACCACGGCGAGAATCACAATGGCCAGCCCCGCTTCCAGGCCACGCCCGACGTTGAGGGTCTGGATACCCACCAGCACGTCTTCACCCAGGCCACGGGCGCCGATCATCGAGGCGATGACCACCATCGACAGGGCCATCATGGTGGTCTGGTTGATCCCGGCCATGATGCTCGGCAGGGCCAGGGGCAATTGCACGCCGAATAGCTGCTGCCAGCGGTTGGCGCCGAAGGCGTTGATGGCTTCCATCACCTCGCCGTCCACTTGGCGGATGCCCAGGTCGGTCAGGCGAATCAACGGCGGCGCGGCATAGATCACCGTGGCGAAAATCGCCGGGACCTTGCCCAGGCCGAACAGCATCAACACCGGAATCAGGTACACGAAGCTCGGCATGGTCTGCATAATGTCCAGCAACGGCATCAGCACCGAACGCAGGCGATTGCTGCGCGCCGAGAGGATGCCCAGGGGAATGCCGATCAACACCGAGATCAGGGTCGCCACCAGCATCAGCGCGAGGGTCTGCATCAGCTTGTCCCACAGGCCCACCGCACCCACCAGGAACAGCAGTCCGACGATCACTGTCGTGGCGACGATCTTGCGGGTGGCGTGCCAGGCAATGCCACCGACAATCGCCAGCATCAACCACCACGGCGCCATGCGCAGCAACCCTTCGAGGTTGACGATGGCCCATAGCAGGGTCTCGGAGATGTGCCGGAACACATCGCCATAGTTGGTCACCAGGGAATCGACCCAACCGTTGACCCAGTCGGCGATGGAGAAGGTAAAGCTTTCGGGAAACATAAGAGACTCTCGATCAGGTGGATGCGGTGAACGTCCCGGCCAGCCCTACGGTTGGCCGGGAAATATTCGACCTACAGAGCCGCGTCGATTTTCTTGGCAGCGTCTTCGCTCACCCAGGCGTGCCAGACTTCAGGATGTTCCTTCAGGAAGATCTTCGCCAGTTTCGGCGACTCGATCCGCTCTTTGGCCATGCGCCCGAGGTTCTGGTTCAGGATATCGATTGGCAGGTTGACCTTTTCCAGCACCGCCACCAGTTCCGGGGCTTCGTCGTGGAAGGTCTTGGACAGGCCGACCTTGATGCTCACGCTTTTATCCACACCCGGCTTTTCTTCCAGCTTGACCAAGTCCACCTGGCCCATCAGCGGCGTCGGCGACCAGTAGTAGAACAGGATCGGCTCGCCACGCTTGTAGCTCGACAGCACCGCGGCATCCAGCGCCGGGCCGGTGCCTGGACGGAAGTTGGTGTAGGTTTTTTCCAGGCCGTAGCTTTTCAGCATTTCGCTGTTGTCCAGCTCACAGGTCCAGCCGGCCGGGCAGTTGTAGAAACGGCCCTTGGATGGCTCTTCCTGATCCTTGAACACGGCGGCGTATTGGCCCAGGTCAGCGATGTTCTTCAGGCCCGGCGCCTTGGCTTCAAGCTTGCGCTTGGCATCGCCTTCGATCACGTAGCGCGGCACGTACCAGCCTTCGATGGCGCCCACCACCGGGGCACCGACGCCGACCACCTTGCCGGCCTTCTCGGCCTTGTTCCAGACTTCACTGCGGCCGACCCACTCTTCGGCAAACACCTGGATGTCGTTGCTGCTCAGGGCGTTTTCCATGGTGATGGAGTTGCCGGGCAGGCTGTCGGTCTTGCAGTCGTAGCCTTTTTCCAGCACCACTTGCATCACGTCGGTCAGCAGCATGCCGCTTTCCCAGTTCAGGCCGGCAAACTTCACCGGTTTACCCGACTCGCACCAACCGGCCGCTTGCGTGGCGCCGGCGCTGGCCAGCAGGCCGATGGTCAGCAATGTGGTCAGCAGGGTCTTGTTCGACTTCATTATGTGACGCTCCTAATCAGTTGGATTGGCTTACGGCAGTCAAGAGGCATCCAGCCCTGTCAACGTCCCATCAGACCGCTTGGATGCGGCCCGCCCTGCTCGGTTGTGCGTCAACCGCGTCCTGCTCGAGCGGCAGGATCAATTGATCGGGTACTGCGCTGTGCCACTTCTTGGCGAGGACGTAGTACAGCGCCGCCGGGACCACCAGGCCGATGATCCAGGAGATGTCCACACCGCCCATGGCCTTCACCAGCGGACCGGTATAGAACTTGGTGGCAATGAATGGCAGTTGAACCAGTACCCCGAAGACATAGACGCTGATGCCGAGGGCATTCCAGCGACCATAGCGGCCGTTCGGGTCGTTCAGTGCCGGCACGTCATAGCGTTCGCGCGTGATGCAGTAGTAGTCCACCAGGTTGATCGCGCTCCAAGGCGTGAAGAACGCCAGCAAGAACAGAATGAAAGACTTGAAGGCACCGAGGAACGAGTGCTGGCCCAGCAGCGCGATCAAGGTCGCAGCGCCGACGATGACCAGCACGAAGACCAGGCGCTGCACGCGCGTGACGTTCACGTGCCCGCGGAACCCGCTGATGATGGTCGCGATGCACATGAAGCTGCCGTAGGAGTTCAGCGTGGAGATGGTGACCTTGCCGAACGCGATGCTGAAGTACAGCAGCGCAGCCGTCGCACCGGTTCCTCCCAGGCCAACGATATAGGCCACTTCGTGACCGGCGAACTGCCCGTTGGCCGAGGCGGCGGCAAACACGCCGAGGATCATCGCCACTTGTGCGCCGATGACTGAACCGGCGCCGGCGGCGAAAAAGGTTTTCACCGAAGAGGTCTTGCTCGGCAAGTAACGCGAATAGTCCGCCACGTAGGGGCCGAAGGCGATCTGCCAGGAAGCCGCGAGCGACACCGCCAGCAGGAAGCTGCTCCAGCTGAAGTGGCGGATCTGCAGGAGTGCGCCCACGTCCGTCTGGCCGATCAGGCGAGCGAACAAATAAACGAAGGCGATCACACCAATAACGCTGGCGACACGGCCAATGAAATGGATCACCCGATAACCGAGCACCGTCACCAGCACGATGACACTGGCGAAAATGAGGATGCCGACACTGTCACTGACGCCAAACAACTGGCCCAGCGCCTGGCCGGAAAGCACGGTTCCGGTGGCGGTGAAACCCAGGTACATCAGGCACACCAGCACGATCGGAATGGCCGCGCCATACACACCAAACTGCACGCGACTGGAGATCATCTGCGGCAGGCCCAGCTTGGGCCCTTGGGCCGCATGCAAGGCCATGACGCCACCGCCGAGCACTTGGCCGATCAGCAAACCGATCAACGACCAGAACACATCGCCGCCCAGCACCACCGCCAATGCACCGGTGACGATGGCTGTAATTTGCAGGTTGGCACCCATCCAGAGGGTGAATTGGCTTAACAGCCGGCCGTGCCTCTCCGCTTCCGGGATGTAGTCGATCGAACGTTTCTCGATCAACTTGCTGCTTGTGCGCGTGTTGGTGACAGCCATGGTTCAACCTCTGTGGATTGTTCTGGTTAGGGCAGTGCTTTCGGCGCGGGGTTACTTGCCCGTGATCATTGGCAGGTTCAGCCCCTGCTCCTTCGCGCAATCAATGGCGATCTGGTAACCGGCATCGGCGTGACGCATGACACCTGTGCCCGGATCGTTGTGCAGCACCCGGGCAATTCGCTCGGCCGCTTCGTCGGTGCCGTCGCAAACGATGACCATGCCCGAATGCTGAGAGAAGCCCATGCCGACGCCGCCACCGTGGTGCAGCGAAACCCAGGTCGCGCCGCTGGCGGTATTGAGCAAGGCGTTGAGCAACGGCCAGTCGGATACGGCGTCGGAACCGTCCTGCATGGATTCGGTTTCACGGTTAGGGCTGGCGACGGAGCCGGAGTCGAGGTGGTCGCGACCAATGACGATCGGCGCTGACAATTCGCCGCTGCGCACCATTTCGTTGAACGCCAGGCCCAACTTGGCGCGCTGGCCCAGGCCTACCCAGCAGATACGTGCCGGCAAACCCTGGAAACTGATGCGCTCGCGGGCCATGTCGAGCCAGTTGTGCAGGTGGGCGTCGTCGGGGATCAGTTCCTTGACCTTGGCGTCGGTCTTGTAGATGTCCTGCGGATCACCGGACAGCGCCGCCCAACGGAATGGGCCGATGCCACGGCAGAACAGTGGACGGATATAGGCCGGAACAAAGCCGGGGAAATCGAAGGCATTTTCGACGCCCTCTTCCTGGGCCATCTGGCGGATGTTGTTGCCGTAGTCAAAGGTCGGCACGCCCATTTTCTGGAAGGCCAGCATGGCTTTGACGTGGACGGCCATCGATTGCTTGGCGGCTTTCACCACGGCGGCGGGCTCGGTCTTGGCGCGGGCGCGGTATTCGTCCCAGGTCCAGCCGGCCGGCAGGTAACCATTGAGGGGATCGTGGGCGCTGGTCTGGTCGGTGACCATGTCCGGACGCACACCACGCTTGACCAGTTCCGGTAGGATTTCAGCCGCGTTGCCCAGCAGCGCAATGGAAATCGCCTTGCCTTCTTTGGTGTATTTGTCGATGCGCGCCAGGGCGTCCTCGAGGTCAGTAGCCTGCTCGTCGACATAACGGCTGTTCAAGCGGAAGTCGATGCTCACCTGCTGGCATTCGATGTTCAGCGAGCAAGCACCGGCCAGGGTCGCGGCCAGGGGTTGCGCGCCACCCATGCCGCCGAGGCCGGCGGTCAGGACCCAACGGCCCTTGAGGTTGGAGTCGTAGTGCTGGCGACCGGCCTCGACGAAGGTTTCATAAGTGCCTTGCACGATGCCCTGGCTGCCGATGTAGATCCAGCTGCCGGCCGTCATCTGGCCGTACATGGCCAGGCCCTTGGCGTCGAGTTCGTTGAAGTGCTCCCAACTGGCCCAGTGCGGCACCAGGTTGGAGTTGGCGATCAGTACGCGTGGGGCGTTGCTGTGGGTCTTGAACACGCCCACCGGCTTGCCGGATTGCACCAGCAGGGTTTCGTCATCGTTCAGGTTGGTCAGGCTTTCGACGATCTTGTCGTAGCACTCCCAGTTGCGCGCAGCGCGACCGATGCCACCGTAGACCACCAGCTCCTTGGGGTTCTCGGCCACTTCAGGGTCGAGGTTGTTCATCAACATGCGCAGCGGCGCTTCAGTCAGCCAGCTCTTGGCGGTCAGCGTATTGCCGCGAGGCGCGCGGATTTCAACGTCACGGTATTTTTCAGGTTTGCGGGTAGCGTCGGTCACAGCAAAAACTCCTCAGCGATCAATCCAGACCAGCCCGGGCAGTGGGCAGCGATTTCTACGAACGTTGCGTTGAATATCGGCGACTCATACGCATACGTCTTTACTTGTATGTACAAGCATATGCAATCGAACGGCCAACTTGCTGGAGGCAATGTTCGGGAACGGTTGGGGAATTGGCTGAAAGCCTTGTGATTTAAGGCCTACTGAGCTGCATGAAATTTTTGAAGAGGGTATTCGAGGGGGCAATCGGAGCGGCACGGAAGCGTGGTATTGCGCCACGCTGGGGCGTTCGGTAACAAGTTGGTGCGCATGGAGGGAACAATGAGGTGAGCTTTTGTGGCGAGGGAGCTTGCTCCCGCTGGGCTGCGAAGCAGACCCAAAAAACAGGGCCGCTGCGCGCCCCAGCGGGAGCAAGCTCCCTCGCCACAAAAGCGCTGTCGCAGGGCGCCTTAGCGGGCCGTCAGCTCGATCACGCAGCATTGGCCGCAGGTGGTGATGTCCAGCAGCCCGGTGTTACCGCTCAGTTGCAGGCAGTCATAAAGCCCCAGTGCCTCGACAGCCTCATCCATCTTGACCCTCAGCGTCGGAGCCGCACTGAACACCAACACCGTCCCCGCCTCGCTGAAAAACCGCTGCTGCCCACCCATCCACTGCAACCGCGCGCGGTAACGCTGTGGCGCGTAGATCAGGTTGAAGTCGCGAATCGGTCCGCCCAGCAATGTGCAGTGCACATGGCTCTCGCCGCTGAACGCGAAAGGATCCAGCGGATGCAAAGGCCGCGTGGAATGGCCATCGACGTTCAGCGTCATGCCGTCGCCCTGCAGGACACTGATGATTCGCTCATAACCGGCGAACGTGGAAAAGCCGCCAGACTCACCTATGTCGGCAATCGACAGCCGCCAGCCGAAACCCTCCAGGCCCGCGCCGGCATCGCGGGTGATCTCTTCAGTGCTGCCACCGCCATTCTTCCAAGGCATGCGCGGGTACTGCGCGGCACGTAAAACCTTCACTTGGCTCATTTATGAAAGCGCCCTTCCAAGCTGTGACGGGAGCCCGGATGGATCAGCCGCGCGGCGGTCACCGGTTGGCGCCCGGACCAGGTGCGACGACGGATCAACAGGCACGGCTCGCCCCTTTCGATCTGCAACAGCTTGCATTCGCTCGGTTCGGCCAGGATCGCCTCGACCACATGCTCGCCTTCGGTCAGCGGTGCAACCTGGTTCAGGTAGGCGTAGGGGGTTTGCACGGTGAAATCCTGCTGGAGGTATTCCGGCGCCACCAGTGCGTTGACGAAACGGTCCTCGATCTGCACGGGGATGTCGTTTTCGAAATGCACAATCAGCGAATGGAACACCTTCTGGCCTTCACGCATGTCCAGGGCCAGCGCCCGCTCGGAACCGGCCGCCTCTTCTTCCAGGGTGATGACCTTGCAGCTGTGGCGATGACCACGGGAGGCAATTTCGTCGGCGATGTTATGCACTTCGAACAATGCCGATTGGCTCTTGGGCTCGGCGACGAACGTGCCGACCCCCTGCATGCGCACCAACAGACCGTCGGCGGTCATTTCCCGCAGGGCACGGTTGATGGTCATGCGGCTGAAACCCAGTTGGCTGACCAGCTCGCTTTCCGACGGCACGCGGTAATGCGGCGGCCAGTTTCCACTGTCGATCTGCTGGGTGATCATCTGTTTGACGCGGGCGTACAAGGGCGCCGGACTGTCACCCATGTGTGCGGCCAGCGGCGGTTTGGCAGGCGGAGTCGGCACGGCGGTTCCCTGTTCTGCGAATAAGGTTGCTAGCTTGCCGGAGTTTACCGGCCAGGCAAACGTCTGTATATGTATATACAAATTACACGCACCGAGGTTCAACCCATGTCCGCCTTCTTCGCTGAGCGCGCGCTGTTGCCTGATGGATGGGCCAATGATGTACGTCTTGAGGTCAACGCCCACGGCGTCTTGATCCATATCCAGGCCGGTTCCCACGCAGACGGCGCCGAACGGCTGGCGGGTCCTTTGTTGCCAGGCATGCCAAACCTGCACTCCCATGCTTTCCAACGGGCGATGGCCGGGCTGGCGGAAGTGGCCGGCAACCCCAACGACAGTTTCTGGACCTGGCGCGACCTGATGTACCGACTCGTCGGTAAAATCAGTCCCGATCAGCTCGGCATCATCGCCAGGCAGCTGTACATCGAGATGCTCAAGGCCGGCTACACCTCGGTCGCCGAATTCCATTACGTTCATCACGACACCGACGGCACGCCCTACGCCGACCCGGCCGAACTTGCCTTGCGCATCAGCCAGGCCGCGATTGCCGCCGGCATCGGCTTGACGCTGCTGCCGGTGCTCTACAGCCATTCCGGCTTCGGCGGTCAGGCGCCCAATGAAGGGCAGCGCCGATTCATCAACAGCACCGAAAACTACTTGAAGTTGCAGTCGCGTTTGCAGCCGGTCCTGGCCGGGCAAGCGAATCAGGCCCTGGGTTTGTGCTTCCATTCCTTGCGCGCCGTGACGCCCGGGCAGATCCAAGAGGTGCTGGCCGCCAGCGATCCCCATTGTCCAGTGCACATCCACATTGCCGAGCAGCAAAAGGAAGTCGACGATTGCCTGAGTTGGAGCGGCGCCCGCCCGCTGCAATGGCTGTACGAAAACACCGAGGTCGACCAGCGCTGGTGCCTGGTCCACGCCACCCACGCCAACCCCCAGGAAGTCAGCCTCATGGCCAAGAGCCGGGCGATTGCCGGCCTGTGCCTGACCACCGAAGCCAACCTGGGAGACGGAGTTTTCCCGGCCGTGGATTTCCTCGCCCAGGGCGGACGCCTGGGTATCGGCTCCGACAGCCATGTCTCGTTGAGTGTGGTGGAAGAGTTGCGTTGGCTGGAGTACGGCCAGCGGCTGCGGGATCAGCGACGCAACCGCCTGTATCGCTCGGATCAGCCGATGGTCGGACGCACGCTGTTTGATGCCGCCCTGGAAGGAGGAGCCCAGGCGCTGGGGCAACCCATCGGCGCCTTGGAGGTTGGCAAGCGCGCTGACTGGCTCGTGCTCGAGGGCAACGACCCTTACCTGGCCACGGCCAACGGCGACGGCATCCTCAATCGCTGGCTGTTTGCCGGCGGGGATCGCCAGGTGCGGGACGTGATGGTCGGGGGAAAATGGGTAGTCCGCGATGGACACCACGCCGGGGAAGCAGAGAGCGCCCGGGCGTTTACCCAAGTACTGCGCGAACTTCTGGGCTGACAACCCTTAACAATGTGGGACCTGACTGGCTCCCACATTCGGTCTCGGGCCTCGGTCAGTCCGACGTCTTGGCCATCTGCCGATCCGATGCACGCCAGATCAACCGTGTCGTGTCATAGCCCTGCTGGCGCGCCTTGCTCAGCAATTCTTCAAGCACGTCCACATTGACTGTTGGCGAGCGGGACAGCAGCCACATGTAGCGACGGCTCGGATCGCCGACAATTGCCGTCTTGTAATCGTCGCTGACGTACAACACCCAGTACTCCCCCTTCGCCACGCCCGGCACGATCCGCGAGAACCAGTTGTCGAACTCGACCCAAAGCTTGTCGGTCTTGCCTGGCACTTGCGGGGATGCCGTGCCCCTGGCTTCCTCCCACTGCCAGTCCGACGTCAGGCAGCGGTTGAATACATCCACGTTGCCGTCAGGCTTGAGGGTGTAGTGAGCTTCGGATTGTGCGCAGTTGCGCTGGAAATACATCGGCAGGCGGGCCAACTCGTACCAGGTCCCTTGGTAACGCTTGAGATTGACACTGTTGACGGTCTTGGGCGCCAACGGGTCTACGCCAGAAGTGGCACAGCCGGCCAATACCAGGCCAGCCAAAAGCACAAAAACTAACCGCATCATTATTTTTTTCTCCCGTGGGCACTTGGCCCCGGTTTACTTCGGATTACTTCAGGCCTTGGCCGGAAAACATCAACACTTTGTCACCCGCGTACTGCACGCTGATAAAGCTTTTCTGGTCGCCCCAAGTGCAGCTGGACATGCCGAGCGCGCCCGAACAATCAGTCGGTTTCCCAAGCAACGTTTCGACCTCGGCCTTGGGCATGCCGGCCGACAACTTCGAATAGTTTTCCTGGTTGACCTTGCTGCATGCGGTCAACACGACGCACATAAACAGCAGGGCGATAGATCGCAGCGACATGGTGTAACTCCTGGAACGGAAGGGAGGTGGGCAGGGTGCCAACCTGAACCTTAGAAGAGAAAACCCCTATCTGGTTCCCCGACGAACCCAGTATTTATTGGCCGAACAGTGTTGTTTCATCGGCTTATCGTCCAGTTTGTGACGCCGTCGTGCCTTTCGTCGGGAATGGGCCGCTGACGCCTGATGGGCCGGACCTTTGCGCCGATAAAAAGTAACAGCGCAAAGTCCAGTGTTATGGCAAATTGGCGCCCCTTTCTGACCCGTCCCTCCGCGGTAGCGCTCTTAATGACCAGAAACATGAAATTCAGCCATAAAATCCTGCTGGCTGCCGCCCTCGTTGTGGCCGTCGCATTCGCCTGTTTCATCCTGTTCAACGATTACCGCCAACGACAAAGCCTCAACGCCAGCACCGAGACGTCCATGCAGGAACTCGGCAACCTGACCAGTCGTAATATCCAGACGTGGGTCGAGGGCCGTATTCAACTGCTGCAATCGCTGGCCCAGCAAATCGCCATCGATGGAAACAGCGCCGAGAGCTTGAAGCGCGCCGTGGGCCTGCCTGCCTACACCGGCAACTTCCAGCTCAGCTATTTCGGCGGTACCGACGGCGTCATGTTCTCGATACCCGCCGGCAATCGTGCCGCCGATTACGACCCTCGCGCTCGCGGCTGGTACAAGGCCGCCAACAGCGCCCAGCAAACCATCGTCACCGAACCCTACATCGCGGCTTCGTCGGGCAAGCTGGTAATCACTGTTGCCACGCCGGTACAACGCCAGAACCAGATGATCGGCGTGGCGGGAGCGGACATCGACCTGTCGAGCGTCAGCGCCATCATCAACTCGCTGAATTTCGGCGGCCACGGCCATGCTTTCATCGTCAGTGCCGACGGCAAGATCCTGGTCCATCCCGACAGCAAGCGCGTGCTCAAGACCCTCGCCGAGGCCTACCCCAACGGCGCGCCACACGTCAGCCCGGGCTTGAAGGAAGTCGAGCTCGACGGCAAGACCCAATTCATCTCCTTCACCCACGTGAATGGCGTACCCGGGGCGGATTGGTACGTAGCGCTGGTGCTCGACAAGAGCACGGCGCTGGCGATGCTCAGCGAATTCCGTACCTCGGCGCTGATTGCCATGGCCATCGCCGTGGTGTTCATCATCGCCCTGCTAGGCATGCTAATCCGCGTGCTGATGCAACCGCTGCTGACCATGGGCCGCGCCATGCACGACATCGCCGAGGGCGAAGGTGACCTGACACGGCGCCTGGTCATTCATGGCCAGGACGAATTTGGCGCCCTGGGCACTTCGTTCAACCGATTTGTAGAACGTATCCATACATCGATCCGCGAAGTCGCTTCGGCGACCGGTCAGGTCAACGAAGTGGCGCTGCGCGTAGTCAGCGCGTCCAATTCGTCGATGTACAACTCCGACCAGCAGGCGTCGCGCACCAGCAGCGTGGCCGCGGCGATCAACGAGCTCGGCGCCGCCGCCCAGGAAATCGCCCAGAACGCCGCCCTCGCCTCGCAGCATTCCAGCGAAGCCCGCAACCTCGCTGAAGATGGCCAGCAAGTGGTGGATAAAACCATCACGGCGATGCAGCAACTGTCGGCCAAGATCAGCGATTCGTGCGGCAACATCGAAACCCTGAACAGCAACACGGTGAACATCGGCCAGATTCTCGAAGTGATCACCAGCATTTCCCAACAGACCAACCTGCTCGCACTGAACGCCGCCATCGAAGCCGCCCGCGCTGGTGAAGCCGGGCGTGGCTTCGCGGTGGTCGCCGACGAAGTACGCAACCTGGCCCACCGCACCCAGGATTCAGCGCAGCAAGTGAAGAAGATGATCGAAGAGCTTCAAGTCGGCGCGCGGGAAGCGGTGCTGACCATGACCGACAGCCAGCGCCAGAGCGAGAGCAGCGTCGGCATCGCCAACCAGGCCGGCGAACGCCTGGGCAGCGTGACCCAGCGCATCGGAGAAATCGACGGCATGAACCAGTCCGTGGCGACCGCCACCGAAGAACAGACCGCCGTGGTGGAATCGATCAACGTCGACATCACCGAAATCAACACCCTGAACCAGGAAGGCGTGGAAAACCTGCAAGCCACGTTGCGGGCCTGTGCCGACCTGGAACAGCAGGCGGCGCGGTTGAAGCAGTTGGTGGGTAGTTTCAGGATCTAACTACCGGACTGGCCATATCGCGAGCTTGCTCGCGATAGCGGCGTCAGCTGGCAGTAAACATCAGAACCTTGACCCAGGCCTCTTCAAAAACTCCATCTCCTCAGCCGTCGACTCGCGCCCCAACACCGCATTGCGATGGGGAAAGCGTCCAAACCGAGCAATGATCTTCTGATGCCGTTCGGCATAATCCAGGTTGTCTTCAAACACCGCCCGCTGCGCCTGCGGCTGTTCTCGGACCAGCTCGATGAACCGCGACACGGCTTCGTTCTGTACCGCGAGGTTTTCGCAGTGTTCGAGCACGAGGTAGATGAATACCCGCTGGATCGGCTTGAGTTGCCGGTCAAACCCTGCCGCCAGGCCTTGGGCGACCAGCGCTTGGGCACGCAGGTCACCGGAAAAGCTCTTGGGCGTGTTGCGATAGATCATCCGCGGGAGTTGATCCAGTAGCAGCACCAGGGCCAGCCAACCTTCCGAGCGTTGCGCCCAATCGGTCAATCCGCCGGCCAGTGCCTGCTCGACCTGATCGCCGAAGCGCTCTTGCGCCTGGCGATCATGGCCTTTGCCGAACCACAGCTTGCCCTTGTCAGCCGCTATTTCGTCCGGCGTCTGGGCTGTACCAAACCACCAATCGAGCAACGGCTGCCAGGGCTCGGCCATGATTTATTCCTTGTGGTAGGCCGTGGCGCGGGCCACTTCTTCTTTCGAGCCAAGGAACACTGCTACGCGCTGGTGCAGGCCTTCAGGCTGGATATCGAGGATGCGCTGGTGCCCGTCGGTGGAAGCGCCACCGGCCTGCTCCACCAGGAACGACATCGGGTTGGCTTCGTACATCAGGCGCAGCTTGCCCGGCTTGGACGGCTCACGGCTGTCACGCGGGTACATGAACAGACCGCCACGGGTCAGGATACGGTGCACATCGGCAACCATCGCGGCGACCCAGCGCATGTTGTAGTTCTTTTTCAGCGGACCTTCTTCACCGGCCAACAACTCGTTGACGTAGCGTTGTACCGGGGCTTCCCAGTGACGCTGGTTGGACATGTTGATGGCGAATTCCTGGGTGGTTTCAGGAATGGTGATGTCTTCGTGGGTCAGCACGAAGCTGCCCATCTCACGGTCCAGGGTGAAACCCTTCACGCCGTCGCCCAGGGTCAACACCAGCATTGTCTGAGGACCGTAAATGGCATAACCGGCGGCGACCTGTTCGGTGCCCGGCTGCAGGAAGGCCTTTTCATTCAGGGCTTCGTTCTGGCTCAGGTACTCGTTCGGGCAACGCAGCACCGAGAAGATGGTGCCGACCGGCGCGTTGATGTCGATGTTCGACGAACCGTCCAGTGGGTCGAACACCAGCAGATAGGCACCCTTGGGGTATTTGCCCGGGATCTGGTAGGCGTTGTCCATTTCTTCGGACGCCATGCCAGCCAGGTGGCCGCCCCATTCGTTGGCTTCGAGCAGGATTTCGTTCGACAGCACGTCGAGTTTCTTCTGCACTTCGCCCTGCACGTTTTCGGTGCCCATGCTGCCCAGGACACCACCCAACGCGCCTTTGGAGACGGCGTGGCTGATCTCTTTGCACGCACGCGCCACCACTTCGATCAAAAAGCGCAGATCGGCAGGGGTATTGTTGCTGCGGGTCTGCTCAATCAAATAGCGACTCAAGGTAACGCGGGACATGGACGGCTCCGAAGAATAGGGGGCGGAAAAACCCGCGCAGTTTAGCGCGAGTCGGGACTTAATTCCTCCTATGAGACGGGATATGGAGGATTGAGTTCACGGGCTGGGGCTCGCTTCGGTGTTTATGTTGATAAAGGGGAGGCATCACCAACTGGCTCGCCCGTTATGGAAGCGAGCCTGTCCATGAGCAGGCGCTTCAGTTATTGACCGGCGGCTTGCGCAGCAGGCTGAACGCCATCGCCGCGAGGAACAGCACGCCCAGCAGCAATACCACCCACAGGCCGATTTTTTTCCAGTTGGTCTCGACGGTCGCGGGCGTGGTTTCAGCCGCCGGGGTCGAGGTGGCCGCACCGTTCACTGTCGCCGTTCCCAACGTCGTCAGCCGCGACGGTTTGTAATCCGGCACCAATGTTGTCAACGGCAGGCTCGCCGCTTTCACCGTCGCGCTGCCCAGCGCCAGGCTGTACGGGCCTTCGCCACGCGCCAGGAACACCACCTGCGTCGGGCGCACGGCAAAACGCAGGGCCGGGGCTTCGACGCCCAAGCCACCGCCGCGTTCATCCACGGTCAGTTTCAACTGCTGGACAGTCTGTCCGGACAGTTGCAGATGGTTTTGCAGCACGTCCTGGCCGTTCTGGGTCAAGCGATAGAGCAAACCGCTGCCCATCGGCTGCCAAGACTGGCTGCTTTCACGGCGGCCGGCCAGGGTCACCGGCGCCAGGCTGTTGGCCTGGCTCAGTTCCACCTGCACCTGCTCGATATTCAACCCCATGGGCAACTGCCAAGTGTATTCACCGGCCTTCGTCGTACTACCGGCCAAAGGCCGCGACCACACCAACGGCAACGGCAGGCTCTCGCGGCTGGCGCTTTGCAACTGAGCCGAGGTCAGCACCGGCGCCGAGGAAGGCGAATCCCACAGCAACCGCAAATACCGCGCCGATTGCCCGGGCAAGTTTACTTCATGCTGCTCGACCCGCTCGTCGGCGAAGGTCAGTCGCGCAATCTGGCCTTCGCCCCATGCTTGCCAGTGTTGCAAATCGTCACTGGCTTCGATGGTGAAGCGCTGGAAGCCGTCGCGTTCGCTGGTCCAGTCGAGGATCAATTGCTGCAAAGGCGCCTTGATCGCGCTGGCATCCAGCAACCAGCCACGCAGCTCTTCTTCGCCCGCTTCGAGCCGACTGGACGGCTGGACTTCGACCAACGTGCCGTTGGCGTTCGATTGCACGCGCACGCTGGGCGCTCGCTCGCTGTCATCGGCAGCGTTGTAGAGCGGAAACCACTTCACGTCGGTGAGGGTGCGGTTCTCCCGGCTCTGCGCCGATTCACGAACCATCGCATACGCTTGAGGCTGTCCGGCCGCGTTGAAGACCCGAAGGTCGCTGAGGTCGGTCTGCCGCGCCTGCAATTGGACGTCAAGCGGCAACGGCAGGCGATACCAAGGCCCCTCCCCGCTCAAGGCCAGAGGCACCTGATGGGCGAAGTCCGCCGGTTTTTCCTGGGCGGTGGCCGACAGCGCCACCCACAACCCGACCACACCCAGCCCGATCCGATTCAACTTGCGACTCAAGACGACACTCCCTCACTGACAGGCATCGGCGGTTCGGTTCCCGAGACCGTTTCCGGGCGTTTCGGTGGCAGCGGCGCAAAGTAGCCCACCACCAACAACAAGACCCCCACGCCGATAAACGACACGATCCGCGCCAGACCGCCACGGTTACTCAATTCGACAAAGAACAACTTGGCGACCACCACGGCGATCAGCGCCGCGCCGATCAACCACACTTCACGCCGATGCCGCAGATGCCCGCCAATCATCAGGCCGAGGGCAATCAAGGTCCAGACGATGGACAAGCCGGCCTGCACGAACATGGACTCAAGTAGCGCGTCCAACTCGTACGGGACCTCCATCCACTGGTGGGCAACGCGCATCACCAAGGCGGTAAAGAACGCGAACAGCGACACACCGGCGATCAACTGGGCGATCTGTCCAATGCGATTCCAGCGGTTCGTCGATTGCTCCACGGCGTTGCGGGCCCACACATAGATGCCGAACAAGGCGAACAGCAGGCCCAGCTCCAAGGGATTGAGCAACGGCACGTAAGGCAGTGGCTCTGAGTTGCCGTCACTGAAGGTGTTGGTCATCCAGAACCAACCGAGCATCAACAGCGCCATGGGCGCCGCCGCGTAGACACGATATTCGCGCGGTTGGGCCGATACCGGCCACGGCAAGGTACGCGGCGTGGCCATCAGCACCAGGTAAAGGCCTGGCAGGATCGCCCAGGCCAGCCAGCGCCAGGCGTTGTACTGCTCGGACAGCAACAGCAGGCCGTAACGCAACTCCAACATCAGCACCGCCATCAGCAACCAGCAACCGAGCACATGAGCGGTACTGCGCGCCTGGGCCGGCAGCGTCGCGGCCAGGCGTTTCAGAGACAGGAAATGCACGGCAAATACCGCCAGCCAAGCCAGCCAGCCAAAGTTCGCCGCCGGGTGATAGTGACTGTGCCCCGTAGCCACCAGCACACAGCCTGCTGCTGGAATCAGCAAGGTGCACAGCAGCCCCAGCGCCGGCCATTTCAACCGCAGCGACAATACGCTCCACACCGCCACGCTGGCGGCCGCGACAATCAACAACAAAGTGCCTTGCAGGTGTTGCGGGGCAAAGCGCAGCACTTCGCTGACCCACGCCAGCGCCCACCAACCGCCACCCCAGATCAGCAACAACTCGGACAAGCGCTGCAAGCTCAAGGCGTCGAGTTCCTGCGCCGCGTGCGCCCGTTGCAGGCGCCAAGCGCCCACCAGCGCTGCCAGTCCCAGCACCAGCGGCGTCCAGAAACCGCTGTGGGCCAGGGGTCGCAGGTCCTCGGCATTGAGCGGGCCCAGCAGTGCTGGCCCTGCCAGCAGGAACGACGCACCACCAAGCACTTGCAGCAACAGGCCAAAGACAAAGCTCACGCGTTGTTTGAGGTACAGGCTCAGCCAGATGATCAGCAGGCCGCTGGCCGCCCACACCCCGCTCGCCGTTTGCCAGGGCAGCACGAACAGCACGGCAAGGTTGATCAGCACCAACCCGGCCAGCAACACCACTGACAAGCCGCGCAGCAACCGGACGTCGTTGCGCACCATGTCGTCGCGCGCCGCCAGCAACATGCCGCCAATCAATGCCAGGCCGATCAGCGAGGCGCTGAGCAGACCGCTCCAACCGGCATTGAGCACCGCTGCCGAATCGCCTTCGGCGCCTTGCAAGCGCAGCAGGAACAGCGCGCCGCCCAGCAGTTGCACGGCAAACGCGGTAAACAGGAACGCGCGCGATTGCAGGCGCAGGCCAACAACCAGCGTCGCCAGGCCGGCCAGCGCCCAGGCGATGGCTGTGCCGTGGATGAAGAAGAACAGCGGCGCCAACAGATAAAGGAAGCCCAGCCCCAGCACCGCCAGCACGGACTGCCCGCGGCGCTCCCAGCTTGCAGTGTGCCCAGGGTCAGCCTTGCGCAGCTGATAGAAGCTGAACAGCAAGGCCATGCCAAGCATCAACGCGCCCAGCGGCGCGCCTTCGAGCAGGCTGCTTTCGCCGGTACTCAGTTCGCTGATGAAGGCCAGTGCCGAGCCCAATTGCAGCAACAGCGCAAAGATTCGCGCGAACGACCGCTGCTGGCGCAGGCCCAGCCAGAAGATCCCGGCACCTTCCACCGCCCATGCCGCGGCAGTCCAGCGGGCATCAAGGCCAAGCGGAATGGCCAGGCTGGTGAAAATCACACCCAGGGCCAGGCAGGTTTCAGCCAGCAGCACGGCGCGACCGCCCATCAGTACCCGAGCCAGCCCCATGTAGATCATGCCCAGGGCCAGGGCACTGAACGCTGCGGCGAATTCCAGATGCTGCACCAATGCCAATTGCAAGCCGAAGCCTACCAACGGCGGGCCGAACAGCATGGTGCCGTCCACGTAGTCGCCCTTGCGCGCCGACCAGCGCAGCACGGCATCGCGGCTGTCATCTTCGGGGGCATCGCTCATTTCCTGCAGTTTGCGCCGGGTGAACAGCAAGCCGATCGCCAGGTACATCAGGAAGAAAACAATCAGGAACGGTTCCGTGCTCCACAACAGTTCCGGCGCATAGGAACGCAGGCCCCAGGCAAAACCGATGCCGAAGGTGCCAACGAAGCCAATCAGGTTGAGCAGGCGCCAGGCCTTGAACCAGGCAATGGCGAAGATCCCGGTATTGAGCAAAATGAAATAGCTGAACAGCGCGACATGGTTACCGCTGCCGGTGGACGTCAGGATCGGCGCGGCGAACCCGCCCAATGCCGCGGCCGCGGCCAAACCCAGGGCGTTTTGGGTAACGGCCAGGATCGCCGAAAACACCGTGACCGCCACCAGCAGGCCCAAGGCAGCCTTGGAGTCGAGCAACGGATGCAAGCGCATGGCAGCAAATACGGTCAGGTACAGCACCGCAATCCCCGTGCCCTGCAACATCAGCGCATAGTTGCTGTTGCGTTGGCGCAACCACCAGCCCAGGCCCAGCAGGCCCAAGGCGCTGGCCGCGACGCCGGCGTAACGCACCTCGATCGGCACGATCATGCCTTCGGTGGCGTAGCGCAGCAAAAAGGCCAGGCCAAGGAACAGCAACACCACACCCACTCGCAGCACGGTGTTGCCGCCGAACAGCCAGTTGCGCGCGCCGGTCCAGGCACGGTCGAACAGATTCGGGCCACGAGGGGCTGCCGGTTCCGCAACCCTCGGCTCCATAGGGAGAGGCTCAAAGTCGCGGTCAGCGCGCCGGCTGGAGACTGCTGGCGCAGGGCTCCAGATTTCATCCGGCAACGGCTGGCTGGCCTGGGTGGCCATGACGGAGACGGGTTCGAGCTCGGGTGGCAGATCCCAGACGAGCTCCGGCCCGGTGCGGGCTTCGGGCCTTGCGGCCTGGGGCACTACAGATTCGGGCGCCGGAGTCGGATCACTCGGCGCGACAACGGTGCCGCTTTCGAGGGCCGCCAGACGCGCTTCCAATGTGAGCACGCTCTGCTGGGCGTCTTGCAACAAGAGCTGTTGCTTGGCGACCTGGATACCCAGTCGTCCCAATCGATACGCCTGGGCGACGCCGAGCCCCACCAACGCCCCGACCAGCGCATCGGCGAACGACTCATCCACCACCCAGCCAAGGGCCAGGCCCAACAGCGTCAAAATCCATTGCATATGGTCGATATCCCTAAGCCACCCGTTGCGGGCATGACCGGGATGATGCGGTGCCCGGGCCAGCCTGGCGAAACCGTCCAAACCCTGTCGGATTGTCGGTATTCCCAGTGCTGGGCCCGGCGACCATCAAGCCCGGCGAAACTGGCGCCTAGTATATCGACGAAGCCCAACGACCGCTGGGCTTCGCTCACATTTCTTGCAACAGATCAGTCCAGGGCCTTCCAGATGTCGGTGGCGTATTCGCGAATGGTCCGGTCGGAGGAGAACCAGCCCATGCGCGCGGTGTTGAGCACCGCCGAACGCCACCACTGCTTGGAGTCGTGCCAACGCTCCTCGACCTTGGCCTGGGCGTTCCAATACGCGTCGAAATCGGCGCAGACCAGGAAGCGGTCATAATCCACCAGCGAGTCCACCAGCCCGGTGTAGCGCATCGGATCGTCCGGCGAGAACACGCCGCCACGAATCGCCTGCAGCACGTCGTTGAGCCTGTGGGACGCGGCGACGTCCGGCGCGGCGCTGAATTCACCGTTGCGCTTGCGCGCTTCCACCTGCTCGGCGGTCAGGCCGAATATGAACATGTGCTCGCCACCGACCCGCTCGTGCATTTCCACGTTGGCGCCGTCCATGGTGCCGATGGTCAACGCGCCGTTGAGGCCGAACTTCATGTTGCTGGTACCCGACGCCTCGAAACCGGCGGTGGAAATCTGCTCCGACAGGTCAGCCGCCGGGATGATGCTCTCGGCCAGGCTGACGTTGTAGTTAGGCAGGAACACCACCTTGAGCAGGCCGCGCACGGTCGGGTCGTTGTTGACCACGCGGGCGATGTCGTTGGTCAGTTTGATGATCAGCTTGGCCTGGTGATAACTGGCGGCGGCCTTGCCGGCGAAGATCTTCACCCGTGGTACCCAGTCCACTTCCGGCTCGGCGCGGATCGCCTGGTACAGCGCCACGGTGTGCATCAGGTTGAGCAATTGGCGCTTGTATTCGTGGATCCGCTTGACCTGCACGTCGAACATCGCCGCCGGGTTGACGGCGATGCCCAGCCGCTCGTGGATCAGGTAGGCCAAGGCCTTCTTGCTGTGCAGGCGCTGTTCGGCGAACTGCTTGCGGAACGCCGGCTTGTCAGCGAACGGTTCCAGCTCGATCAGGCGCTCCTCGGGGTTGTCGAGCACGCTCGGGCCGAGGGCGTCGACCATCATCGAGGTCAATTCGGCGTTGGCTTGGAACAGCCAGCGGCGGAAGGTGATGCCGTTGGTCTTGTTGTTGATCCGGTCCGGGTAAAGCTTGTGCATCTCGGAGAACACAGTGCTGCGCATCAATTGCGTGTGCAGTGCGGATACGCCGTTGACGCTGTGGGAACCCAGGAACGCGAGGTTACCCATGCGCACCCGACGGCCGTTGTCTTCCTCGATCAGCGACACCGAACGCAGCACGTCGAAGTCGTGCACGCCCTTGGCCCGCAGCGAATCGATGTGCTGGGCGTTAATCAGGTAGATGATCTGCATGTGCCGCGGCAACATGCGCTCCATCAGACCCACGGGCCAGGTTTCCAGGGCTTCAGGCAGCAGTGTGTGGTTGGTGTAGGACAGCGTGTCCTGGGTGACCTGCCAGGCAGCGTCCCATGCCACGTCGTAGACGTCTACCAACTGGCGCATCAACTCGGCCACGGCAATCGATGGGTGGGTGTCGTTGAGTTGGATGGCGGCGTGATCGCCCAGGGTCAGTACCGAGGTGTGCATGTTGCGATGACGGCGCAGCAAATCCTGCAACGAAGCGGCGACGAAAAAATACTCCTGACGCAGGCGCAACTCCTGGCCAGCCTCGGTGCTATCAGCCGGGTACAGCACGCGGGAAATACTCTCGGCCCGGGCCACTTCGGCCACTGCGCCGAGGTGGTCGCCAGCGTTGAAGCGCTCCAGGTGCAGGTCTTCCACAGCGCGGGCGCGCCACAGGCGCAGGGTATTGACGCTGGCACCGCGCCAGCCCACTACCGGTGTGTCGTAGGCGATGGCCCGTACGGTTTCTGCCGGGGACCAGACCTGGCGGGTCTTGCCGGCGTCGTCGGTGACGGTCTCGACGCTGCCGCCAAAGCCGATCGGGTAGGCCACCTCCGGCCGCTCGAACTCCCAGGGGTTGCCGAAATCCAGCCAGTGCTCGGTCTGCTCCTGCTGCCAGCCATCGACAATCGCCTGGCGGAACAGGCCGTGCTCATAGCGGATGCCATAGCCATGGCCAGCAATGCCCAAGGTCGACATGCTTTCCATGAAGCACGCCGCCAAGCGACCGAGGCCACCGTTGCCCAAGGCCGCGTCGGGCTCCAGCAGGCGGATGCGCTCCAGGTCCACGCCCAGCTCGGTCAACGCCTCGCGGGCGGTGTCCAGAAGGCCGAGGTTGCTGAGGCTGTCATAGAGCAGGCGACCGATGAGAAATTCCAGGGAGAGGTAATAGACCCGCTTCTGGCCCTTGCGGTAGATCTGCCGCGTGTGGTCCATCCAGTGTTCGACCATGTGATCGCGGGCGGCAAGGGCTATGGCTTCGAACCAATCGTGATCAAACGCATGATCGGGATCCTTGCCGACGGCATAAGTGAGTTTGGTCAACACGGCGTCGCGAAACGCGGCAACCTCCGCTTCGCGAACAAGTGGTTCTTGAGTCATTGATGAGACCTCGAACGAGCATGGAATTGTCTGAGCCTAGTCGGTCTGACAGACGGTACTGGCTCTGGTTCGGTGTTTTTCCAAGGCGTCGGAGATTCGTCGCCAAAGAAATGCCAATTAAGGGCATCAATGCAGGGGCCGTGCCGGTCTCGGGGAGTTTTGTCGGACCAGAAAAAAAACCGGCGGATGGTCGTTCAAAATTTCACCAGTCCCGGTATGATCGCGCGCCCTGATGCATGCTGGTAAACCTTGATGATGAAGCCCAACCTGATCGCCGCCGCGGAGATCGACCGACTCGATACCTGGGCCAAGTACTCCGCCCCGATGTGCGGTTCCTGCGTGTCGAGCTGCTGCACGCTGCCGGTAGAGGTCAAGATCAAGGACCTGATCCGCATCGGCATCGTCGATGAGTTCGAGCTGGGCGACCCGCCGAAAAACATCGCCAAGCGCCTGCAAAAGGAGGGGATCGTCGAGCGCTACAACCAGAAGTCGGAAATCTTCACGCTCCAGCGCATGAGTAACAACGATTGCCTGTATCTGGACCGCAAGAGCCGGCTGTGCACCATTTACGAGAAACGCCCGGACACCTGCCGCAATCACCCGCGGGTCGGACCACGGCCGGGTTTCTGCGCCTACAAGCCCAAGGAAGTGGAACGCGAGCGTAATCCACGGACGCTGGACAAATTTTGATCGGACGCTAGCTTTCCTGGCATCCACTCGCGATTGCCGCTTTGCTACACCGTTAAACCCAGACATAAAAAAACGCCCCCTGTCTCGCGACCGGGGGCGTTTTTTTCAGCCGTCAACTAAGTCGAAACTCAGTTACCGCTTTTCTTGGCAGCGCGGGTACGCTCGCTTTCGCCAAGGATTTTCTTACGCAGGCGAATCGACTTCGGCGTCACTTCACAGAGTTCGTCTTCTTGTACGAACTCCAGAGCTTGCTCCAGGGTGAACTTGACCGGCGGAACCAGTGCGATGGTTTCGTCTTTGCCCGAAGCACGCATGTTGTCGAGCTTCTTGCCCTTGGTCGGGTTCACGCCCAGGTCGTTGTCGCGGCTGTTGAGGCCGACGATTTGACCTTCGTAGATATCCTGGCCGTGCTCGACGAACAGCTTGCCGCGCGCTTGCAGGGTTTCCAACGAATAGGTCAGTGCCTTGCCGGTCGCAACCGATACCAGCACGCCGTTCTGACGGCCGGACATGTCGCCGGACTTCATCACGTCGTAACGATCGAAGATCGAAGTCAGGATGCCGCCGCCGGAGGTCAGGGTCAGGAATTCGTTACGGAAACCGATCAGGCCACGGGCCGGGATGTTGTACTCAAGGCGCACACGGCCCTTGCCATCCGGAACCATGTTGGTCAGGTCGCCTTTACGCAGGCCCATTTGCTCCATGATCGCGCCCTGGGATTCTTCCGGCAGGTCGATGGTCACGTTTTCGTACGGTTCGTGCTTGACGCCATCAACCATGCGGATGATCACTTCAGGACGACCTACACCCATTTCGAAGCCTTCGCGACGCATGGTTTCGATCAGTACCGAGAGGTGCAGCTCACCACGGCCAGACACTTTGAACTTGTCGGCCGAGTCGCCTTCTTCAACGCGCAGGGCAACGTTGTAGAGCAGTTCCTTGTCCAGGCGTTCCTTGATGTTACGGCTGGTCACGAACTTGCCTTCGCGGCCGCAGAACGGCGAGTCGTTAACCTGAAAGGTCATCGAAACGGTAGGTTCGTCAACGGTCAGCGGCTTCATCGCTTCGACGTTCAGTGGGTCGCACAGGGTGTCGGAGATGAACAGCTGGTCGAAGCCGCTGATGCAGACGATGTCGCCGGCCGCTGCTTCTTCAACGTCGATGCGGTGCAGGCCGTGGTGACCCATCAGCTTGAGGATACGACCGTTGCGGCGCTTGCCGTCGGCGTCGATGGCGACCACCGGGGTGTTCGGCTTGATGCGACCACGGGCGATACGGCCAACACCGATAACACCCAGGAAGCTGTTGTAGTCCAGTGCCGAGATCTGCATCTGGAACGGACCGTCACGGTCGACTTTCGGCGCAGGTACGTCGTCGACGATCGACTGGTACAGCGGGGTCATGTCTTCAGCCATGGCGGTGTGGTCCAGACCGGCAATGCCGTTCAGGGCCGAGGCGTAGACGACTTTGAAGTCCAGCTGTTCTTCGGTGGCACCGAGGTTGTCGAACAGGTCGAAGATCTGGTCCAGAACCCAATCCGGACGCGCGCCTGGACGGTCAACCTTGTTGATGACCACGATCGGACGCAGGCCGGCTTCGAAAGCCTTCTTGGTCACGAAACGGGTTTGCGGCATAGGGCCGTCCTGGGCGTCGACCAGCAGCAGCACGGAGTCGACCATCGACATCACGCGCTCTACTTCACCGCCGAAGTCGGCGTGGCCCGGGGTATCCACGATGTTGATGTGGTAGCCGTTCCAGTTGATGGCGGTGTTTTTCGCCAGGATGGTAATACCGCGCTCTTTTTCCTGGTCGTTGGAGTCCATCACGCGCTCGTCGTTGAGCTCGTTGCGCTCCAGGGTGCCGGATTGACGCAAGAGTTTGTCTACCAGGGTGGTCTTACCATGGTCAACGTGAGCAATGATGGCGATGTTGCGTAGATTTTCGATCACTTGTGTATCTCGATCAGAGGATTCGGTGTGCTGACAGGTCGTGGCAGCGATTTACAGTAGAGTCCGACAATTACAGCGTGTCGGCGGCGTCGGGGGGCCGGTGACGCAGGCCACAGGCAAACAGCCCCGGGCACTTAGCTCGGTCGATAAACGCGCACATTGGCATGCCCCTCACTGAGCAAATGGTGGGCATGCAGGCGACTCATCACGCCTTTGTCGCAATACAGCAGGTACTGGCGAGTAGAGTCCAGTTCCTTGAAACGCGCGTTCACTGCATAGAACGGCATCGTTTGTACCTCGATGCCGGCGACATCCAGCGGGTCGTCCTCAGCTTCATCCGGGTGACGGATGTCGATGATGATCTGACCGGCCAATGCTTCGCCGACTTCCTCAATCTGTATGTCCTGGCCCAACTCATCGATGACCCGATCAATTGGCACCAGCCTGGCGTTCTCGATCGCACGCTCGAGGACCGCCATGTCGAATGCTTTCTCTTCGTGCTCCACGCGTCCGCGCTTGGCCGCCGTCTTCGGATTGACCGAGATGACCCCGCAGTACTCAGGCATGTGCCGGGCAAAATCGGCGGTGCCGATTTCATTGGCCTGGTCGATGATGTCCTGCTTGTGGCTGGCAATCAGTGGGCGCAGCACGAGTTTTTCAGTGACGCAGTCAATGACCGACAGGTTCGGCAACGTCTGGCTCGACACCTGGGAAATCGCCTCGCCAGTCACCAGCGCGTCGATCTGCAGGCGGTCGGCGATGTTCGACGCGGCCCGCAACATCATACGCTTCAAAATGACGCCCATATGACTGTTATCGACTTTGCCGAGAATCTCCCCCAGGACTTCCTCGAACGGCACGCTCACAAATAACACGCGTTGGGAGCTGCCGTACTTCTTCCAGATGAAGTGCGCCACTTCCATCACGCCCAATTCGTGGGCGCGCCCGCCGAGGTTGAAGAAGCAGAAATGGCTCATCAGCCCGCGACGCATGATCTGGTAGGCGGCGACAGTGGAGTCGAAGCCACCGGACATCAGTACCAGTGTCTGTTCCAGCGACCCCAGCGGATAGCCGCCGATGCTGTCGTGCTGGCTGTGGATCACGAACAACCGTTGGTCGCGAATTTCAATGCGTACTTCAATCTGTGGCTCTTTCAGCGAGATACCCGCGGCACCGCACTGCCGGCGCAACTGGCTGCCGACATAACTTTCCACGTCCATCGAACTGAACGGGTGCTTGCCGGCACGCTTGCAGCGCACCGAAAAGATCTTCCCGGCCAGCGCGTCACCATAATGAAGCATGCATTTGGCCAGGATGTCGTCGAAATCCCCCAGCGGGTATTCGTCGACTTGCAGGAAATGCGCGATGCCCGGCATGCAGCTCAGGCGCTCGGTCATTTCCTTCAGGAGCTTGGGATCGCTGACGCGAGTTTCCAATTCGAGATTGTCCCACACACCGTTCACCACCACGGCCGGGTCCAGATCTCGGAGCACGGCGCGGATGTTCTTGGCCAACTGGCGGATGAAACGCATCCGTACCGGGCGGCTCTTGATGGTGATCTCGGGGAAGACTTTTACGATTAGTTTCATGAAAACAGCGCGCGATCGGCCAGCCGAAAAAGGGGGGCGCGGATTATAGCGGAAATTGCTCAAGGTTTGACCAGTTAATGTGCGAGCGGTTTTGCATGCACCAAAACGGTTCATTAATGACGAAAAGCGCCACATTGCAGTGCGCAATTGTTCGACAATCCGCATTCCCGGCGTTTAAAAGCGTGTATTTGGTGCAAAAAACCCATGCTGGGGCACTGGCATGCAAATTGCTCCCTTGTGAGGCAGGTTGCCTTGGCAGAGTATTCGCGCCGGCATCACCCATATCTAAGGGCACACCATTACCGCCCGAAGCCACCCGGAGGACATATGTCGAAGTCGGTTCAACTCATCAAAGATCATGACGTCAAGTGGATTGATCTGCGCTTCACTGACACCAAGGGCACTCAACATCACGTGACCATGCCGGCCCGTGATGCGCTGGACGACGAATTCTTCGAAATCGGCAAGATGTTCGACGGTTCCTCCATCTCCGGCTGGAAAGGCATCGAAGCCTCCGACATGATCCTGATGCCGGACGACGAAACTGCCGTCCTGGACCCGTTCACCGAAGAGCCGACCCTGATCCTGGTTTGCGACATCATCGAACCTTCGACCATGCAAGGCTATGACCGCGACCCACGCGCCATCGCCCACCGTGCCGAGGAATACCTGAAGTCCACCGGCATCGGCGACACTGCATTCTTCGGTCCTGAGCCTGAGTTCTTCATCTTCGACTCGGTCAAATTCAAGTCCGACATCTCCGGTTCCATGTTCAAGATCTTCTCCGAACAGGGTTCGTGGATGTCCGACCAGGACGTGGAAGGCGGCAACAAAGGCCACCGTCCTGGCGTCAAGGGCGGCTACTTCCCGGTTCCTCCGTTCGACTTCGACCACGAAATCCGTACCTCCATGTGCAACGCACTGGAAGAAATGGGCCAGACCGTCGAAGTTCACCACCACGAAGTGGCGACTGCCGGCCAGAACGAAATCGGCGTGAAATTCAACACGCTGGTCAAGAAGGCTGACGAAGTCCAGACCCTGAAGTACTGCGTGCACAACGTTGCCGACGCCTACGGCCGCACCGCGACCTTCATGCCGAAGCCGCTGTACGGCGACAACGGTTCGGGCATGCACGTCCACATGTCGATCTCCAAGGACGGCAAGAACACTTTCGCAGGCGAAGGTTATGCCGGCCTGTCGGACACTGCCCTGTACTTCATCGGCGGTATCATCAAGCACGGTAAGGCCCTGAACGGCTTCACCAACCCGTCGACCAACTCCTACAAGCGTTTGGTGCCAGGCTTCGAAGCTCCGGTCATGCTGGCCTACTCGGCTCGCAACCGCTCCGCCTCGATCCGTATTCCTTACGTCAACAGCCCTAAGGCTCGTCGTATCGAAGCACGCTTCCCGGATCCGGCCGCCAACCCTTACCTGGCCTTCGCTGCTCTGATGATGGCTGGCCTGGACGGTATCCAGAACAAGATCCACCCTGGCGATGCCGCCGACAAGAACCTGTATGACCTGCCGCCTGAAGAGGCCAAGGAAATCCCACAGGTTTGTGGCAGCCTGAAAGAAGCCCTGGAAGAGCTGGACAAGGGCCGCGCGTTCCTGACCAAGGGCGGCGTGTTCTCCGACGACTTCATCGATGCCTACATCGCATTGAAGAGCGAAGAAGAAATCAAGGTTCGCACCTTCGTACACCCACTGGAATATGAGCTGTACTACAGCTGCTGATCCGGTAAGCGCCGCCCCGCACGGCGTGAAATAAAAAGAGGCCTCCTTTCGGGAGGCCTTTTTCATGGGCGCAGGTTAAGCGCATGATGCCTCGTCGCTCCCCCATAGAAGACGAGACTGCCCATGACTTTGCGCTTCAAGCTCTGCCTCGCCCTGTCTGCCGCGTTGCTGGCCTCTACCGCCCAAGCCACCTCAACCCCCGCCCCTGAGGCCCTTACGCCACTGCTAAACGCCATCGGCGAACGCCTGGCGCTTGCAGACCAAGTGGCGCTGAGCAAATGGGACAGCCATAAACCCGTGGAAGACCGTCAGCGCGAGCGTGAAGTCATCGCCGCTGCCGTCGCCCAGGCACCGGCCTACAAACTGACTGGCGAAACCGTGGAAGCGTTTTTCGCCGCCCAGATTGAAGCCAACAAACTGGTGCAATACATCAACCTGTCCGACTGGGCCCTGGATGGCAAAGCTCCGGACCTCCCACGTCCGGACCTGGTGGGACAGATTCGTCCACAACTCGACCGGCTGCAAAAACGCCTGTTGCAACAACTGGCCGACTTCGCCCCCTATCGCACCGATCCGCAATGCCCACAATGGCTGGCCCGAGCCACCCACCACAACAAGCAACACCCGGTACACCGACTGGCGTTGATCCGAGCAACGGCGGAACTGTGTATCTACCCGAAAACCTGAATCAAAATGGCCGACGAACCGCCGTCGCAAGCAAGCTCGCTCGCAGGTGACCGGGGGAACAAATTGGGCCAACCGCCTCCCCTGGCCTATGCTGGAACCCATCACTTTCGTTTTCGGTCGTTTTTCCATGGGTCGTTGTTTTTCAATCATCCTGCTGTTGCTGTTGGCGCTGCCCGCCGCCGCGCAGATCTACAAATACACCGATGCCGACGGCAACACCGCCTACAGCAACCAGCCGCCCGATGGCGTGCCGGCCCAGACCGTGGAATTGCCGCCGCTCAACAGCATTGAACGCCAATCTCCGGCCAGCCCCGAGACGACCCCCCATTCAGAAAGCAGCGACGAGCCACGCAATGCCTACGACATACTGGAGCTAACCGACATCCCCACCGAAGAAGCCCTGCGCGCCAATAACGGCACGTTCACCGTTGGCGTCCGGACCCAGCCGCGCCTGCGCAGCCCACATCTGTTCAGACTGTTGCTGGACGGCCAGCCCTACGGTCAGCCGACCAATGTGCCACGCTTGCAATTGGTGAACATCGACCGCGGTGAGCACAGCCTGGCGGTCCAGGTCATTGACGGAGAAAACCTGGTGCAGCAGAGCGAAACCGTGACCTTTACCGTCCAGCGAGTCCACCTTCCATGATCCGCTGGCTGGTCGCGCTGGGCCTGACGCTGGCAGCCTTGCCTGGGGCGGCACAGGTCTATACGTACATCGACGCCCAGGGCAACCGGGTCTTTACCGACCAGCCGCGCCCGGGCAATGCAACGAAGGTTGAAGTACCGCCCGGCAACCGGATGGCGACACCACCGTCCGCCACCACCTCGACGGCGACGTCCGAAAAACCGCCCGCCGAGCCCTTGTTCCGTTATGAGATGCTCCGGCTGTTGATTCCCGAACCGGACGCGACGATACGCAGTACCGCAGGGGAGATGATCGTCACCGCGACCAGCGAACCCGGCCTGCAGAAAGGCCACCGCTATCGCTTGCTGCTGGACGGCAAATCCACCGGCGAACCGAGGCCCAGCCCGGTGTTTGCCCTGGAGAACATTGATCGAGGCACCCACCATCTGGCGGTGGAGATCCTTGATGAGCAGGATCGCATCGTCGAACGCACCGCCAACCAGCCATTCCACATGCAACGCGTGTCCCTGGCACAGAAGCGCCGCGTCAAACCGTGCGCCAAGGCTGACTATGGCCAACGCCCGGAGTGCCCGCTTTCCGACAAGCCCAAGGAAGAAGAAAGCAGCATCCTCCCCTTCTTTTAATGCTCATCCGGATGACGCACCATATCAGTGCAAAAATCAGCACCTCACCCCAAACCCCAACCCATTCTGGTTCGAAACTACCCGATCAAGCTGGCGGAACGCCACGGAAACGGGCGTAAAAAGGCTATTTGAGGCTTTAAACGCTTCTTTTCGGAGCCTTGGTTTGGTTTTTGCATTTTCCTGGTATCAGCGCATTAATCGCGCGCGCAATTTGAGGGCTTGCCCCCGATTGCTACGCTTTAAAAGAGGTCCTGATGACCATTAGCGACGCACTACACCGCTTGCTGCTCGACAACCTCACCACCGCGACCATCCTGCTCGACGCCGAATTGCGTCTGGAGTACATGAACCCGGCGGCCGAAATGCTCTTGGCCGTCAGTGGCCAGCGCAGTCACGGGCAATTCATCAGCGAACTGTTCACCGAGTCCGCCGAGGCGCTCAACTCCCTGCGCCAGGCCGTTGAACAGGCCCACCCGTTCACCAAGCGCGAAGCGATGCTCACCGCCCTCGCCGGCCAGACCCTTACGGTTGATTACGCAGTTACGCCAATCCTGAACAACGGCACCACGCTCCTGTTGCTGGAGGTTCATCCTCGCGATCGCCTGCTGCGCATCACCAAGGAAGAAGCCCAACTATCCAAGCAGGAAACCAGCAAGATGCTGGTGCGCGGCCTGGCCCATGAGATCAAGAATCCACTCGGCGGTATTCGCGGCGCGGCGCAATTGCTTGCCCGGGAACTGCCGGAAGAGAGCCTCAAGGACTACACCAACGTCATCATCGAGGAAGCCGACCGCCTGCGAAACCTGGTGGACCGCATGCTCGGCTCGAACAAGCTGCCGTCCCTGGCGCTGTGCAACGTCCATGAAGTGCTGGAGCGGGTCAGCAGCCTGGTGGAAGCCGAGAGCCAAGGGTGCATCACTTTGGTGCGTGACTATGACCCAAGCATTCCCGACGTCCTGATCGACCGCGAGCAGATGATCCAGGCGGTGCTGAACATCGTGCGCAACGCCATGCAAGCCATCAGCAGCCAGAACGAGCTTCGCCTGGGCCGCATCAGCCTGCGCACCCGCGCCATGCGCCAGTTCACCATCGGCCATGTACGCCATCGCCTGGTGACCAAGATCGAAATCATCGACAACGGGCCGGGCATCCCTTCGGAATTGCAGGAAACCATTTTCTTTCCCATGGTCAGCGGCCGTCCGGACGGTACCGGGCTGGGCCTGTCCATCACCCAGAACATCATCAGTCAGCACCAGGGCTTGATCGAATGTGAAAGCCACCCCGGCCACACCACTTTCTCGATCTTCCTGCCACTGGAACAAGGAGCCACATCGACATGAGCCGTAGTGAAACCGTGTGGATCGTCGATGACGACCGTTCTATCCGCTGGGTCCTGGAAAAAGCCTTGCAGCAGGAAGGCATGACCACCCAGAGCTTCGACAGCGCCGACGGGGTGATGAGCCGCCTGGCCCGTCAGCAGCCGGACGTCATCATTTCCGACATTCGCATGCCCGGCGCCAGTGGCCTGGATTTGCTGGCGCGGATTCGCGAGCAGCACCCGCGTTTGCCGGTGATCATCATGACCGCTCATTCCGACCTGGACAGCGCCGTGGCGTCCTACCAGGGCGGTGCGTTCGAATACCTGCCCAAGCCGTTCGATGTCGACGAAGCCGTGTCGCTGGTCAAGCGCGCCAACCAACACGCCCAGGAACAACAAGGCCTGGAAGAAGTGCCCGCCCTGGCCCGCACGCCGGAAATCATCGGCGAAGCGCCGGCGATGCAGGAAGTGTTTCGCGCCATCGGGCGCCTGAGCCATTCCAACATCACCGTGCTGATCAACGGCGAATCTGGCACCGGTAAAGAGTTGGTGGCCCATGCCCTGCACCGCCACAGCCCACGGGCGGCGTCGCCGTTCATTGCGCTGAACATGGCGGCGATTCCCAAGGACTTGATGGAATCGGAGTTGTTCGGCCATGAAAAAGGCGCCTTCACCGGCGCGGCCAACCTGCGCCGCGGACGCTTCGAACAAGCCGATGGCGGTACGCTGTTCCTCGATGAAATCGGCGACATGCCGGCCGATACCCAGACTCGCTTGCTCCGTGTCTTGGCCGACGGCGAGTTCTACCGAGTCGGTGGACATACGCCGGTCAAGGTCGATGTTCGCATCATCGCCGCCACCCATCAGAACTTGGAAACACTGGTTCACGCCGGCAAATTCCGCGAAGACTTGTTCCACCGCCTGAACGTGATCCGCATCCACATCCCGCGCCTGGCGGACCGGCGTGAAGACATCCCGACCCTGGCGCGCCACTTCCTCGGCCGTGCAGCCCAGGAACTTGCGGTGGAGCCGAAGCTGCTCAAGAGTGAAACCGAGGAATACCTCAAGAACTTGCCGTGGCCGGGCAACGTGCGCCAACTGGAGAACACCTGCCGCTGGATCACCGTAATGGCGTCCGGTCGCGAAGTGCATATCAGCGACCTGCCGCCGGAACTGTTGAGCCTGCCACAAGATTCGGCACCGGTGACCAACTGGGAGCAGGCCCTGCGCCAATGGGCCGACCAGGCCCTGGCACGCGGCCAATCGAGCCTGCTCGACAGTGCCGTCCCGGCCTTCGAGCGCATCATGATCGAAACCGCCCTCAAGCACACCGCCGGTCGCCGTCGCGACGCCGCCGTGCTGCTGGGCTGGGGCCGCAACACCTTGACCCGCAAGATCAAGGAATTGGGCATGAAGGTCGACGGTGGCGATGATGATGAAGGGGATGAGGGCTGACAGTCCTTGGCTTTGCGCCAGCCCCCACCCGGGGGCGATGCACCGCATCAATGCACCATGAACTGCAATTGCGCATGTAATGCGAGCGCTGAACCCAGCGCTCCGTCTCGGAAAACCAAACCCGCACAACGCAAAAGCCCCGTTTTACGGGGCTTTTCGCTTCACGACCATCTTTTTGTGACAAATTATTCGAAACTGGCACGCCCTCTGCAATAACCCAGTCACTACCCAGTTTTGGGGACCTTGGTACAGGCAGGCCGGGGATTCCCCTCTTTTATACCGGGCTCATCGAGCCCACTGTTTTGGGGGCCTTGATACAGGCAGGTCAAGGTTTCCCTTCTTTACACCAGGGCTGGACCTTCGCGGCGAGCCCTCCCGTTTTGGGGACCTTGGTACAGGCAGGCCGGGGATTCCCTCTTTTATTGCTCCTGGAGACGGACCTCCAGCCGCCAGCGGTCATCGACTTCGCTGCCGGCCCACTCTCCCCGCAACGGACGCGCCGCCACCAGCGTCAGCAACAAGCCCTTGTCACTCAAGCGAACCCGCCAGTTCACATCCCTGCCGTTGAGCTTGAGCTGGCCCTTCTGCGCCTTGCCCTTTGCCTGGAACAACAACGCGACCGAGCCGTCGATGATTTCCCCGTGCAGCTTCGGCTCATTGTTGAACCACGCCACCAGCGCCCCGTCGAGGACTTCGACCTGCTGCAGCTCGCTCGGCTCGGGCGTGGTGATGCGACCGATCATCAGCCCGACCATCATCCCGAAAAGCGCCAAGGACCCCATCACCCGAGGTATTAGCTTCGAACGTCGATCGGTTTGCGGCGTAGAATGCCGCTCATCTTTATCTGCGGAGCCGTGCATGTTTCACGTCATCCTTTTTCAACCGGAAATACCGCCCAATACCGGCAACGTCATCAGACTGTGCGCCAACAGCGGCTGCCACCTGCATTTGATCGAACCGCTGGGCTTCGAGATGGACGACAAGCGCCTGCGCCGCGCCGGCCTCGACTACCACGAGTATGCCACCTTGCAGCGACACGCCGACTTGGCGAGTTGTCTTGAAAGCCTGGGGCAACCGCGTCTGTTTGCCTTCACCACGAAAGGCTCTCGGCCGTTTCATGACGCCAGCTTCGTCGCCGGTGATGCATTCCTGTTCGGACCGGAAAGCCGTGGCCTGCCGGCAGACGTGCTGGACGCACTACCGGCGGAGCAACGCTTGCGCTTGCCGATGCGCGAAGGCTGCCGGAGCCTGAACCTGTCCAACACCGTGGCGGTGGCGGTCTACGAGGCCTGGCGGCAGAACGGCTTCAGATAACCCGATTCGAATCAGCCTAAGAAAAAAAGCGCCTATCAGGGCGCTTTTCAACGTTTCATCGACCGCTTACTGAACGGTCGCTTCACCCGCTTCCTGCATGCGCTGCAGCTCTTGGGCGTACAAGGCATCGAAGTTCACCGGGGCCAGCATCAGGGCCGGGAACGAACCACGAGTCACCAGGCTGTCCAGGGTTTCGCGGGCGTAGGGGAACAGGATGTTCGGGCAGAACGCGCCCAGGGTGTGGCTCATCGAAGCGGCATCCAGATTCTTGATCAGGAAGATGCCGGCCTGCTGAACCTCGGCGATGAACGCCACTTCGTCACCGTTCTTCACGGTCACCGACAGGGTCAACACCACTTCGTGGAAGTCTTCTTCCAAGGCCTTCTGGCGGGTGTTCAGGTCCAAGGCCACGCTCGGCTCCCATTGCTGGCGAAAGATCGCCGGGCTTTTCGGGGCTTCGAAGGACAGGTCGCGAACATAAATGCGCTGCAAGGAGAATTGCGGTGCGGCTTTTTCTTCGCTGGCAGCTGTGTTCTGTTGGTCAGTCATCGCAGATCCTTCTTACTTTCAGGTTCTATTAATAGGAATTCAGGCCTTGAGCAGCGCGTCGAGCTTGCCGGCGCGCTCCAGGGCGAACAGATCATCGCAACCGCCCACGTGGGTGTCGCCGATCCAGATTTGCGGCACGGAGGTACGTCCGGCCTTCTTGGTCATTTCGGCGCGCAGTTGCGGCTTGCCGTCGACCTTGATCTCTTCGAACCCTACGCCTTTGTTCTTGAGCAGCATCTTGGCTCTGGAGCAATAGGGGCAGTAATCGCTGGAATAGACAACAACGTGGGGCATCTCACTTCACCAGGGGCAGATTGTCGGCTTTCCAGCTCGCAACGCCACCGGACAGCTTGGCGGCGGTGAAGCCGGACTTCATCAGTTCGCGGGCAAGGGTGCCGGCCTGCTGGCCTTGGGCGTCGACCAGGATCAGCGTCTTGGCCTTGTGCTTTTCCAGTTCGCCCACGCGTGCGATCAGTTTGTCCTGGGGAATGTTCAGCGCGCCGACAATGTGACCAGCGGCGAAATCCTTGCTCGGGCGGATATCGACCACCACGCCGGCATCCTTGTTGACCAGCGCGGTCAGCTCGCCTGTGCTCAGGCTGCGTCCGCCGCCCTGCATCGTATGGGCAACCAGCAACGCCAGCAGTACGACGAAGATACCGACGAGAATGTAGTGGTTAGTGGCAAATTCAATCAGGTGAGCAACCATCGAAGGAGGTTCCAGGGCGTTAAAATGTCGGCCAGTATACACAGCACGCAAGGCCGGCCAAACCCCGCCCGGCGGTGACGGCACCGGAACTTACCTTTAAACTGCCCGTCCCTTTTCCATCGTCTTCTTTTAATCAGCCACGAGTGGATTCCATGACTACCACGCCTAAACCTTTGGTCCTGATGATTCTGGACGGCTTCGGTCACAGTGACAGCCACGAATCCAACGCCGTGTACGCGGCGAAGAAGCCTGTCCTGGACCGCTTGTGGGCCAGCGTGCCGAACGGCCTGATCTCCGGCAGCGGCATGGACGTCGGCCTGCCAGACGGGCAGATGGGCAACTCCGAGGTCGGCCACATGAACCTCGGCGCGGGTCGCGTGGTGTATCAGGATTTCACCCGCGTGACCAAATCGATCCGCGACGGCGAGTTCTTCGAAAACTCGACCATCTGCGCAGCCGTGGACAAAGCCGTGGCTGCCGGCAAGGCCGTGCACTTCATGGGTCTGCTCTCGGACGGTGGCGTGCATAGCCATCAGGATCACCTGATCGCCATGGCCGAGCTCGCCGCCAAACGCGGCGCCACGCATATTTATCTGCACGCCTTTCTCGACGGCCGCGACACGCCGCCCAAGAGCGCCGAGTCGTCGATCAAGCTGCTGGACGAAACGTTCAAGGCGCTGGGCAAGGGCCGGATCGCCAGCCTGATCGGCCGCTACTTTGCCATGGACCGCGATAACCGCTGGGACCGCGTCGCCCAGGCCTACAACCTGATCGTCGACGGCAACGCCGAATTCAACGCCGCCTCCGCCCAGGAAGGCCTGCAAGCCGCCTACGAGCGCGGCGAAAGCGATGAATTCGTCAAGGCCACCACCATTGGCGAGCCGGTGAAGGTTGAAGACGGCGACGCCGTGGTGTTCATGAACTTCCGCGCCGACCGCGCCCGCGAGCTGACCCGCGTGTTTGTCGAGGACGACTTCAAGGAATTCGAGCGCGCCCGCCAGCCGAAACTGGCCGGCTTCGTGATGCTGACCCAATACGCCGCCAGCATCCCCGCGCCATCGGCCTTCGCCGCCGGCAGCCTGGAAAACGTGTTGGGCGATTACCTGGCAAAAAACGGCAAGACCCAGCTACGCATCGCCGAAACCGAAAAATACGCCCACGTGACCTTCTTTTTCTCCGGTGGTCGTGAAGAGCCCTTCCCGGGCGAAGAGCGCATCCTGATCCCATCGCCGAAAGTCGCCACCTACGACTTGCAACCGGAAATGAGTGCGCCGGAAGTGACCGACCGCATCGTCGACGCCATTGAACACCAGCGTTACGACGTGATTGTGGTCAACTATGCCAACGGCGACATGGTCGGCCACAGCGGCGTGTTCGACGCGGCAGTCAAGGCCGTGGAATGCCTCGACGTCTGCGTCGGCCGCATCGTTGACGCGCTGGCAAAAGTCGGCGGCGAAGCCCTGATCACCGCCGACCACGGTAACGTCGAGCAGATGTCCGACGCGTCCACCGGTCAGGCCCATACTGCCCACACCACCGAGCCGGTGCCGTTCATCTATGTCGGCAAGCGTGACTTCAAGGTCCGCGACGGCGGCGTGCTGGCTGACGTCGCCCCAACGATGCTGATGCTGCTGGGCATGGAAAAACCGGCGGAGATGACCGGCACTTCGATCCTGGTCTGACCAGCGCCCCAATGCGGGAGCAAGGTTGCTCCCGCATTGGTCCAGGTGTTTTTTCGGCCAGTTATCACACAGCCCCAAATGGGCGTTTTTTTTGCAGCGTGGGGCGGGCATACTAGGCCGTCCCTTTCCCTGGTGTCGCCCGCCTCTATGCTTCGCGTCCTGATAGCCCTTGCTCTGACCTGCCTGCTCCAACCGGCCTTCGCTGACGAGCGCGCGCAAACCCAACAACAGTTGGACGCCACGCGTCAGGACATTGCCGAGCTGAAAAAACTGCTGAACAAGCTGCAGGAAGAGAAATCCAGCGTACAGAAAGACCTGCGCGGCACCGAGACCGAGATGGGCAAGCTGGAGAAGCAGGTCGACGCCTTGCAGAAAGAGCTGAAGAAAAGCGAATCCGAGCTGCAACGGCTCGATGGAGAGAAAAAAAAACTCCAGAGCGCGCGCACTGAACAGCAAAAGCTGATCGCCATCCAGGCCCGGGCCGCCTACCAGAACGGTCGCCAGGAATATCTCAAGCTGCTGCTCAACCAGCAGAACCCCGAAAAATTCGCCCGTACCCTGACTTATTACGATTATCTGAGCCAGGCACGCCTGGAACAACTCAAGAGCTTCAACGAAACCCTGCGCCAACTGGCCAATGTCGAAAAAGACATCGAGTTGCAGCAAGCCCAGTTGTTGGTTCAGAAAAGCAGCCTCGACACCCAGCGTGAAGAACTCGAGAAGGTCCGCAAGGAGCGCCAGGTCGCCCTGGCCAAGCTCAACGACGACGTGAAGGCTCGCGACAGCAAGCTCAAGGCCCGCGAGCAGGACCAGGCCGAACTGGCAAAAGTCTTGAAGACCATTGAGGAAACCCTGGCCCGCCAGGCTCGTGAGGCGGAAGAGGCGCGCCAGAAAGCGCTGATCGCCCAGCAGGAAGCCGAAAAAAAGCGTTTACGTGAAGCCCAGGCCGACGCTGATGCCGGCGAAGCACCGCGCAAACCGGCAAAATCCAGCCCCGGCGCACTGGTTTCCAGTGATGGCGAAACCTTCGGCGGCGCTTTTGGTTCGGCTCGAGGCAAACTTCCATGGCCAGTCAATGGTCGATTACTTGCGCGCTTCGGTGAAACCCGCGGCGACGACACTCGCACCAAATGGGACGGCGTGATGATCAGCGCCTCCGCCGGTAGCCAGGTGCACGCCGTACATGGCGGGCGCGTGGTGTTTGCCGACTGGCTGCGCGGTGCCGGCCTGCTGGTGATCCTGGATCACGGCAACGGATACCTGAGCCTTTATGGCCATAATCAGACGCTGCTCAAGTCGGCGGGGGATGTGGTCAAGGCCGGCGAGTCCATCTCCACGGTCGGCAACAGTGGCGGGCAGGACACGCCAGCACTGTATTTTGCTATTCGCCAGCAGGGTCGCCCCAGTGATCCGGCCCAATGGTGTCGTGCGCAAGGATAAGCGCGCCCATCCAACTCAGGAGTTCGTTCGACATGCTGCATTTGTCCCGCCTCACCTCGCTGGCCCTGACGATCGCCCTCGTGATCGGTGCGCCCCTGGCTTTCGCCGCGCAACCCGCGCCGTCGCCAACAACCGCCACGACCGTTACCACCAAGGCGCCGCTGCCATTGGATGAGCTGCGCACCTTCGCCGAAGTCATGGATCGGATCAAAGCCGCGTATGTGGAACCGGTGGACGACAAGATGCTGCTGGAGAACGCCATCAAAGGCATGCTCAGCAACCTCGACCCGCACTCCGCCTACCTGGGGCCGGAAGATTTCGCCGAGCTGCAAGAAAGCACCAGCGGCGAGTTCGGCGGCCTTGGGATCGAAGTCGGCAGCGAAGACGGTTTCGTCAAGGTGGTCTCGCCAATCGACGACACGCCTGCCTCCAAGGCCGGCATCCAGGCTGGCGACTTCATCGTCAAGATCAACGGCCAGCCGACTCGCGGCCAGAGCATGACCGAAGCCGTGGACAAGATGCGCGGCAAGATCGGCGAAAAGATCACCCTGACCCTGGTGCGCGACGGTGGTACGCCATTCGACGTGACGTTGACCCGCGCCGTCATCCAGGTCAAAAGTGTAAAAAGCCAGTTGCTGGAATCGGGCTACGGCTACATCCGTATCACCCAGTTCCAGGTCAAGACCGGCGAAGAAGTCGCCAAGTCCCTGGCCAAGCTGCGCAAGGACAACGGCAAGAAACTCAACGGCCTGGTCCTGGACCTGCGCAACAACCCCGGCGGCGTCCTGCAATCGGCCGTGGAAGTGGTTGACCATTTCATCACCAAGGGCCTGATCGTCTACACCAAGGGTCGCATCGCCAATTCCGAGCTGCGCTTCTCGGCCACCGGCAACGACCTGAGCGAAGCCGTGCCACTGGTGGTGCTGATCAACGGCGGCAGCGCCTCGGCATCGGAAATCGTCGCCGGCGCCCTGCAGGACCAGAAACGCGGTGTCGTCATGGGTACCACCAGTTTCGGCAAGGGCTCGGTGCAGACCGTGTTGCCGCTGAACAACGACCGCGCCTTGAAGATCACCACCGCGCTGTACTTCACGCCTAACGGCCGCTCCATCCAGGCCCAGGGCATCGTCCCGGACATCGAAGTGCGCAAGGCCAAGATCACCAGCGAGGCGGACGGCGAATACTTCAAGGAAGCCGACCTGCAAGGTCACCTGGGCAATGGCAACGGCGGTGCGGACAGGCCGACCGGCTCCGGCGCCAAGGCCAAGCCAATGCCGCAGGATGACGATTACCAGTTGGCCCAGGCCTTGAGCTTGCTCAAGGGGTTGAACATCACGTCCGGCCGCTGAGATGGTCCTGCGATTTACCTTCGTCCTGCTGTGCCTGCTGGCGGGGGCCGTTAATGCGGCGCCCGCCACGCCTTCTTCGCCGCACAAGGCGTACCTGAGCCTGATCATCGACGACCTGGGGCAAAACCTGCCCCGGGATCGCCAGGTACTTGCCCTCCCCGGTCCGGTCACCGCCGCGATCATGCCCGACACGCCCCACGCCGCCGAAGTCGCCCGCGAAGCCCATCGCGCCGGCAAGCTGGTCATGTTGCACATGCCCATGGACCCGGCCACCGGGCCGTTCGCCTGGCATCCGGAATTGCCCATCGAAGAACTGGGCAGGCGCCTCGACGCCGCGTTCGCTGCCGTGCCCTACACCAGCGGCATCAACAACCACATGGGTAGCCGCATGACCGCCCAGCCCCAAGCCATGGCGTGGCTGATGGCGAACTTGCAGCAACGACACAAGTTCTTTGTCGACAGCCGCACCAGCGCCCGGACAGTCGCCGCCGCCGAAGCGCAAAAGATCGGCCTCGCCAGCGTGTCACGGGATGTATTCCTGGATGACGAGCGTACCGAAGCGGCCATTGCCGGCCAGCTTCAAGTCGCCATCGAATTGGCTCGGCGGCAGGGCTCGGCAGTGATGATCGGGCATCCCTATCCGCAGACCCTCGCCGTGCTCGAACGCGAACTGCCTCGGCTCAAGGCCCAGGGCATCGAGTGGATCGACATAAGGTCGATGATCAGCCTGCGCAGCAATCAGGCGATGGCCGGGCATGGGAAGGATGGGGTTTATCGGTAGCCAGCGGGGCTGGCGCGACCCTCAGAGATACCGCGCCATGATCGCATCCACTGCACCTTCCTTGCGCAATTCATCCAAGGCGTTCTGCAACCGGGCAACCACCTCGTCCGGTACGTCCTTGTTCAACGCCAAATACAGCTCGGCGCTGTTGAATCGCAATACAGTCCGCAGGTCGCTGACGCCTTCCTGGCGCGCCAGGTAACGGCCGGCAGGGTCGCCGGTAGCCCATAGGTCGATCTGGCCATTCATCAGCTTTCTGGCGTTGTCCTGGTCGCGTAACACAACGATCGGATTCAAACCCTGCTTGGCCAACGTCTCGGCAATCGCATCGCCCTTGTAGGCACCGATCTTGTATTGGCGCGCTTGATCCAGCGAGTCGAGGGTGATCTTGCTGTCAGTCTTGGCAAGCATGACCCAGTCGTCCGGGCCGATGGGACCGACCCATTTGAAGAGTTTCTCGCGCTCCGGCAACCGCGCCATGACGAACACTCCGTAGCCGGGGTTCTCCAAGGCAAGCTTGTAGATTCGCTCCCAGGGAAAGCGCAGCGTGAGGCTATAGGTGATGTCGGCGCGCTTGAAGATTTCGCGAACGATGTCCACGGCAATGCCATGGATATTCTCGTCCTGGGCGAAGTTCTTGCCGTTCTTTGCCATGTTGTATGGCGGAAAGTTTTCCGTCAGCAGCACCAGCGAGGTGTCTGTGGCGCGTGCGGTGCCGACGAGCAGCAACGTGGCACCGGCAAAGGCAAGAACAAGGCGTTTGAGCATGTCGGGCTACCGCAATCCATGGTGTGCCCAAGAGTGCCTTGGGCTCGCCATGGTGTCCAGCGGTCAGCGAATGCAGATACCGCGATGGGCCATATAGGCCTTGGCTTCCGGCACGGTGTATTCGCCAAAGTGGAAAATGCTCGCCGCCAGCACCGCACTGGCATGGCCTTCCAGGATGCCGTCGGCCAGGTGTTGCAGGTTGCCGACGCCGCCGGAAGCGATCACCGGGATGCCCAAGGCATCGCTGATGGCGCGGGTGACGCCAAGGTCGAAGCCGTTTTTCATGCCGTCCTGGTCCATGCTGGTCAGCAGGATTTCACCGGCACCCAGGCCTTCCATTTTCTTCGCCCACTCGACAGCATCCAGGCCTGTGGGTTTGCGCCCGCCGTGGGTGAAGATTTCCCAGCGCGGGGTTTCGCCCGGGCCGGAGACCTTCTTTGCATCAATGGCCACGACGATGCACTGCGAGCCGAAGTGCTGGGCCGCTTCGCCAACGAATTCCGGGTTGAACACCGCCGCCGTGTTGATCGACACCTTGTCCGCGCCGGCATTGAGCAGGTTGCGGATGTCCTGCACGGTGCGCACGCCACCGCCCACGGTCAGCGGGATGAATACCTGGCTGGCCATGCGCTCGACGGTATGCAGCGTGGTGTCGCGGCCATCGACGCTGGCCGTGATGTCCAGGAAGGTAATCTCGTCGGCACCCTGCTCGTCGTAGCGACGGGCGATTTCCACCGGGTCGCCGGCATCACGGATGTTCTCGAACTTGACGCCCTTGACCACCCGGCCGTTGTCCACGTCCAGGCAAGGGATGATGCGTTTGGCCAGCGCCATGGTCAGTCCTCAGCCTTTGTACGAATCGCAGAAAGCTTGCGCTTCAGCGACGTCGAGGGTGCCTTCATAAATCGCGCGACCGGTGATTGCGCCGATGATGCCCGGCGCCTTGGCGTCGAGCAGCGACTTGATGTCACCCAGGTTATGAATGCCACCGGAAGCGATCACCGGGATCTTGGTGGCAGCGGCCAACGCAGCGGTGAACGGCACGTTGCAGCCCTGCATCATGCCGTCTTTGGCGATGTCGGTATAAACGATCGAGGACACGCCGTCGGCTTCAAACTGCTTGGCCAGATCGATGACTTGCACGGTGCTGATTTCAGCCCAGCCATCGGTTGCGACGAAACCGTCTTTGGCATCCAGGCCGACGATGATTTTGCCAGGGAACGCGCGGCAGGCTTCGGCGACGAAAGCCGGGTCTTTCACGGCCTTGGTGCCAATGATCACGTAACTGACGCCGGCCTTGACGTAGTGCTCGATGGTTTCCAGCGAGCGAATGCCGCCGCCGATCTGGATCGGCAGGTTCGGGTAGCGCTTGGCAATGGCCGTGACCACTTCGCCATTGACCGGCTGGCCTTCGAAGGCGCCGTTCAGGTCGACCAGATGCAGGCGACGGCAGCCGCCCTCTACCCACTTGGCGGCCATGCTCACCGGGTCATCGGAAAACACCGTGGAGTCTTCCATGCGGCCCTGGCGCAGACGTACGCAAGCTCCGTCCTTGAGATCGATAGCGGGGATAATCAACATCTGGCAAACCCTTAAATACGAGTATTCAGCTTGGCTCGGGAATCAGTTTTTCTCGAGCGCCCACAAGTCGCTTTCAATGCTTTCGAACCTTTCTTTAAGGTGCGCCTGCACATCGAAAATCGCCCTGTTGTAATAGTGCGGAGCAATTTCGCGGGTAAACAGGTCAAGAATTTCCGCCGCTTCGAACGACCCCAGGTCCAGCTCGAAACGCTCCTCCATGAACCGCTGGATCTTGCGGTTCGCTTCACTCTCCTGCTCGGGCGTGAGGGTGAGGATCGGCGGTTTCTTGCGCGCCATTACCAGCGCCCGTCCCATGCCGCGAAGTTCTGCAACAGTTGCAGGCCATGGGTATGGCTCTTCTCCGGGTGGAACTGCACGGCGAAGCGCGAGCCGTCGGCCAGGGCCGCGGCGAAATCGACGCCATAGTGGCCACCACCCACCACCTGCCGGGCATTGCCGGCGGCGATGTAATAGCTGTGCACGAAGTAGAAGCGCGCCAGGTCCGGGATGTCGTGCCACAGCGGGTGATTCACCGTCTGCTTCACTTCGTTCCAGCCCATGTGCGGGACTTTCAAGTGCTCGCCGTCTTCATGCAGCCCCTTGCCAAAGAACTTTACCTGGCCTGGGAACAGGGAGATGCAATCGACACCGTCGTTCTCTTCGCTGCGCTCGAGCAAGGCTTGCATGCCGACACAGATGCCGAGGAACGGGCGGTCCTGACTGACTTCGTGCACCAGTTTGTCGAAACCCAAGCGACGAATCTCGGCCATGCAATCGCGAATCGCGCCGACGCCGGGGAACACCACCCGGTCGGCTTCACGAATCACGTCGGCATCGCTGGTGATCAGCACCTTGCCGGCGCCCACGTGCTCGAGGGCCTTGGCCACCGAGTGCAGGTTGCCCATGCCGTAGTCGATAACCGCGACCGTCTGCATTACAGGACGCCCTTGGTGGAAGGCATCTGGCCGGCCATGCGGTCATCGAGCTCGACGGCCATGCGCAGCGCGCGGCCGAACGCCTTGAACACGGTTTCGATCTGGTGGTGGGTGTTGTGCCCGCGCAGGTTGTCGATGTGCAGGGTCACGTTGGCGTGGTTGACGAAGCCCTGGAAGAATTCCTGGAACAGGTCAACGTCGAAGCCGCCAACGGTGGCACGGGTGTACGGCACGTGCATCTGCAGGCCAGGACGGCCGGAGAAGTCGATGACCACGCGCGACAGCGCCTCATCGAGCGGCACGTAGGCATGGCCATAGCGACGGATGCCCTTCTTGTCGCCGATGGCCTTGGTAAAGGCCTGGCCCAAAGTGATACCGACATCTTCCACCGTGTGGTGGTCGTCGATATGCAGGTCGCCCTTGCTGACGATGTCCAGGTCGATCAGCCCGTGACGGGCGATCTGGTCAAGCATGTGCTCAAGAAAAGGCACGCCGATATCAAATCGGGCCTTTCCGGTGCCATCCAGGTTGATCGAGGCTTTGATCTGGGTTTCCAGAGTGTCGCGCTCGACAGACGCCTTACGTTCGGCCATCACCAGCTCCGCAAAATCATTGGGCGAAAAAGGCAGCCATTATAGGGGCGCGAGCGGCAAACAGAAACAAAGAGGTGACATCGATGACGGGTTGAATTCGGTGCCGTCGGCGTTAGACATGTCCATACAACTCTTTGCCATCGCCCAAAACGACTGTGGGAGCGGAGCTCGCTCCCGATAGCGGAGGCCAGCAGACTGATGTCGACTGAACGCCATTATCGCGAGCAAGCCCGCCCCCACAAGGGTCGCCCTGACGCAATGGTCAGGGCAACTGTCTTAGCGGAACAACACCGCCGTCTTCTGCAAGGTTACCCACACACCCCACGCCAACGGAATGCCCACCACCAGCCAGGCGGCGATCGCCAGGGGCTTGGTGCCCGGTGCGGCTTTCCATTCCAGCGAAGTGGTGCTGTCGGCGCCCTTGTCATGGCCCAGCGCCTGTTCGGCGGCCAGTTCGGCGTCGGTCATGAAGTACTTGTCGGCGACCGGGCGAACCATCAGGTTGCACAGGAAGCCCAGTACCAGCAGGCCGGCGAGGATATACAGGGTGATGTCATAGGCCGCGGCACGTTCAACGCCGATGCTCAACTGATATTCACGCAGGTAGTTCACCAGTACCGGACCCAGCACGCCCGCCGCAGCCCACGCGGTCAGCAGGCGACCGTGGATCGCGCCGACCATTTGCGTACCGAACAGGTCCGCCAGGTAGGCCGGCACAGTGGCGAAACCGCCGCCGTACATCGACAGGATGATGCAGAACGCCGCCACGAACAGCGCGACGCTGCCCAGGTGACCGAGGTTCGGGATCAGCGCGTACAGGGCAAAGCCCAGGGCGAAGAACACGAAATAGGTGTTTTTACGGCCCAGGTAATCCGAGCAGGATGCCCAGAAGAACCGGCCGCCGATGTTGAACAGGCTCAGCAGGCCAGTGAAACCGGCCGCGATGGCCGCGATCTGGCCCAGTTGCGCAGCGTCCAGCTGACCGAAAGGTAGGTCATTGCCGAGCAATTTGCCGCCGAACACTTCCTGCAACAGTGGCGATGCCATGCCGATGATGCCGATACCGGCAGATACGTTCAGGCACAGCACCAGCCATACCAGACGGAACTGCGGGGTTTTCCAGGCAGTGTTCACGTGAACGTGGCGATGGGTGATCATTGCGTTCGCGGCTTTTTTCGGCGCCGGCGCCCAGCCTTCAGGCTTCCAGCCGGTCGGCGGAACGCGGTACGACAGGGCGCCACCGATCATGAACACGAAGTAGATCGCGGCCATGACCAGGAAGCTCTGCCATACGCCCACTTCAGTTGGCGAAGCGAAATGGCTCATCAGCGCCGCAGCCAGTGGAGCACCCACCATCGCGCCACCGCCAAAACCCATGATCGCCATGCCGGTCGCCATGCCGCGCTTGTCCGGGAACCACTTGATCAGGGTCGAGACCGGGGAAATGTAGCCCAGGCCCAGGCCGATACCGCCGATGACACCAGAGCCGACCCACATCAGCCAGATCTGGTGGGTATAGATACCCAACGCGGAAATCAGCAAGCCACCGCACCAGCACAAGGCCGATACAACGCCAGCCTTGCGTGGCCCGGCGTGTTCAAGCCAGCCACCCCAGATGGCTGCCGAGCAACCCAGGAAGATGAAGAACAGCGTGTAGATCCAGCCGAGCATCGAGATCGGCCAGTCGCATTGGGACGAGAAGATTTGCGCGATGAAGCTCATGTCCGGTGCACAGGCCACGGGCTTGGTGACACCCAAGGCCTTGGACAGTGGCAACCAGAACACCGAAAAGCCGTAGGCCATGCCGATGCAGAGGTGAATGGCCAATGCGGCCGGTGGAACCAGCCACCGGTTGAACCCGGGCTTGGCGATGATGCGTTCCTTGGAGAGGAACGCTGGCTGGTCGGCAATGCCGCCTGCCGTGATGCTCGTGCTCATTGTGTATCCCCCAGTTATTGGAATGGTTCGCCAGCCATGCATCACCCTCAGCCTCCATTGCACGCAGGCACGGCTGTATTTTGTGGTGAAGCTCCATTTTAGTGCGACATCACGTCACAGAAGGACGGGCGAACTGACAAAGGTTAACATTTGCTCGTGACAGAAAAACCAAAGTGATATCACCTTTTTCCTGTCACTCGTCTTATCGCGCCTCCGCCCGCTTTCTGTAGGGGTTAATTAGTTTATTTTTCAGGATTTTCCATGCCTATCGTTGTCGAGCACCTGAATGACGCCACTGGTCAGGATCAGCAGGACCTGCAGAAAATCTACCAGGACGCGCCAACCTGGCTGTTGGAGCCGTTCTGCGATGCAGCGCAATTGATCAGCGTTTGCCTGGCAGAAGGCTCGCTGATCACGGCCCGTTTCAATGATCGGCTGCTCGGTGCGGCACGCCTTCAACGGCACCAGGACGCCTGGCACTTGTCACAGATGTGCGTGCGAAAGATCACACGCCGCCGTGGCGTGGCCGAGCGGCTGGTGAGCGAAGCGCTGAGGATGGCCCGGCACGATCATGTCGAGCTTCGACTCTCTGCACCGGCCGGGCACCTGGAGGCCCAGGCATTGGCGGCGAAGCTCAAGTTGCCCTTGGATGTTGGCCAGCCAGGTCTATGCCCGGCAAGTCTGCGGCAAGACAGATCACCCAACGCTCCATCGACCCGGGACGTTATACTCCCGGGCAAAATTTGAACTCAACCTACAAGGATTCGCCCATGAAAGCGTTCGGCAAAATCCTGGGTCTGGTACTTCTCGGGCTGTTGCTGATCATTGTGGCCCTGGGCTTTGCCCTGACCCACCTCTTCGATCCCAACGACTATAAGGAAGAGATCCGCCAGATAGCCCGCGACAAGGCCCACATCGAGCTGACCCTCAATGGGGACATTGGCTGGAGCCTGTTTCCGTGGCTGGGTCTTGAACTGCACGAAGCCAGCGTCGCCACCCTGGCCAACCCCACGCAACCTTTCGCCGACCTGCAGATGCTTGGACTGTCAGTCCGGGTCATGCCGCTGCTGCGCCGCGAAGTGCAGATGAGCGATGTCCGCGTCGAAGGCTTGAATCTGCGGCTCAACCGCGACAAGAGCGGCCACGGCAATTGGGAAGACATCGGCAAGGCTCCAGCGGTCGCATCGACCACGGACACGCTGGCTCCCGTCGAGCAACCTTCCCCGCCTGCCAGCACACCGGCGGAAAAACCGGCCCAGCCAACTCGCCTGGACATCGACAGCCTGACCGTGAACAACGCGCGGGTGGAATACACCGACGAGCAGACCGGCAAGCAGTTCACCGCCGAAAGCATCCAGCTGAGCACCGGCCCGATCCACGACTCCACCAACATCCCGGTTACCCTCACGGCGTTCCTGTCCAGCAACCAGCCTGCCGTTCGCGTGCGCACCGAGGCCACTGGCGAGCTGCGCTTCGAACGTGCCTTGCAGCGCTATAGATTCGAAGACCTGAAGCTTTCCGGCGAAGCCACTGGCGATCCACTGCAGGGCAAGACCGTGAGCTTCGCGGCACAAGGGCAACTCTTCCTGGATAAAGCTGCAAACGTCGCCGAATGGACCGGCATCAAGCTGTCCGTCAATCAATTGCGTGCCTTGGGCGAGTTGAAAGTCAACGACCTCGACAAAACACCGCAACTGAACGGTGGAATTTCGATCGCCCAGTTCGACTTGGCGAAGTTCGTCGACAGCATCGGCCAGACACTTCCGGCCATGGCGGAAGGCAGCCTGAGCAAAGTCGAACTGGCAAGCCGCATTGCAGCCACGCCAGCAACCATCGAGCTCAACGACATCAACTTCAAAATCGACGACAGCAATTTCAGCGGTCGCGTTGCCGTAGAGGATATCGCCAAGCAATCCCTGCGTGTCCAGCTCAAGGCCGACACGTTCAATGTCGATCGCTACCTGCCGCCAAAATCCGCCGAAGCCGACAGCTCCAGGGCCGCCCGCGAGGCCGAGGTCAGCAACACCGAGGCCAGCGCCATGGCCGGCGCCGGCAGCACACCGTTGCCAAGCGCCCCGACCCAAGGCGCCTGGAGCAACGACCGGCTCTTTCCGGTGGAGCGCCTGAGCAAGCTGGACGTCGATGCCGACCTGACTTTCGGCCAGCTGACCCTCGACAAGCTGCCCATCCAGAATGCCTCCCTCAAGGCCAACGGCCAAGGCGGCCTGCTGACCTTGGAGAACCTGCGTGGCGATCTGTACAACGGCAACTTCGAAGCCAAGGGCACCCTGGATGTACGCCAGCCCACGCCGCAGCTGAGCCTGCAAACCCGCATCAATCGCGTGCCGGTAGAAAAAATCATCGAAAGCCAGGGTAAGAATCCTCCCGTCAAGGGCCTGGTGACGCTCAACAGCGCCGTGACCGCCAGCGGCAACAGCCAGAAAGCCCTGATCGACAGCCTGAATGGCAACGCCGGGTTCGTCATCAACGATGGCATGCTGCTCAACGCCAACCTTGAACAGCAATTGTGCAAAGGCATCGCCACGCTGAACCGCAAGTCCCTCAGTGGCGAACCGCGAGGCAAGGACACGCCATTCCAGCAGCTCAACGGCAATCTCACTTTCAACAACGGCGTTGCCAGCAACCCCGACCTGAAAGTGCGCATTCCCGGGATGACGGTCAATGGCAACGGCGACATCGACTTGCGCGTACTGGGTATGGATTACCGCGTCGGCGTCATCGTCGAAGGCGACAAGAGCGACATGCCCGATCCGGCCTGCCAGGTCAACGAACGCTACGTCGATGTCGAATGGCCGTTGCGCTGCCGAGGTCCGCTGGAATTGGGCGCGAAAGCCTGCCGCCTGGACAACGATGGCCTGGGCAAGGTCGCGGCGAAACTGGCCGGCGACCGCCTCGGCGACAAAATTGACGAGAAGCTGGGCGACAAGGTCAGCCCCGAGCTGAAAGACGCGCTCAAGGGGCTGTTCAAGCGATGACATCCGAGCAATTCTCCACCGCGGTACTGGACTGGTTCGACCGCCACGGACGCCACGACTTGCCCTGGCAACAGGGCATCAACCCTTATCGGGTGTGGGTTTCGGAAATCATGTTGCAACAGACCCAAGTGAGCACCGTGCTCAATTATTTCGACCGGTTCATGGCGTCCCTGCCCACCGTCCAGGCTCTCGCGGCCGCGCCGGAGGATGAAGTACTGCACCTGTGGACGGGACTGGGTTACTACACCCGCGCGCGCAATCTGCAGAAAACCGCGAAAATCGTCGTCGAGCAATATGGCGGCGAATTTCCCCGGGACGTTGAGAAGCTTACCGAACTGCCCGGGATCGGTCTTTCGACCGCAGGTGCAATTGCTAGCATCAGCATGGGCCTGCGGGCGCCGATCCTCGACGGCAATGTCAAACGGGTGCTGGCGCGCTTTACCGCTCAAGAGGGCTACCCGGGCGAACCCAAGGTGGCGAAACAGCTTTGGGCCACTGCCGAGCGCTTCACCCCCCAGGATAGAGTCAACGCCTACACCCAGGCGATGATGGACCTGGGCGCCACGCTCTGTACCCGCAGCAAACCCAGTTGCCTGGTCTGCCCGCTGGAAAAAGGCTGCGAGGCCCACATGCTGGGCCTGGAGACACGTTATCCGATTCCCAAGCCACGCAAGGAAGTGCCGAAGAAGCGCACCTTGATGCCCATGCTGGCCAATCGCGAAGGCGCCATCTTGCTTTACCGCCGCCCTTCCATCGGTTTGTGGGGCGGCTTGTGGAGCCTGCCGGAACTCGATGACCTCGATGATCTGCAACACCTGGCCCTGCAACATTCACTGGAGCTAGGCCAGCAACAGCAAATGCCAAGCCTGATACACACCTTCAGCCACTTCCAGTTGGCAATCGAACCCTGGCTGGTCCGGGTCCGGGATACCGGCCATCACGTGGCCGAGGCCGACTGGCTCTGGTATAACCTCGCCACCCCGCCGCGCCTGGGCCTTGCCGCCCCGGTTAAAACCTTGCTCGCACGCGCGGCCGCCGTATTGAACGCAGGAGAGTTGCAATGACCCGCACCATCATGTGCCGCAAGTACAAAGAACAACTGGAAGGCCTGGAACGTGCCCCATTTCCCGGCGCCAAAGGCCAGGACATCTACGACAATGTATCGGCCAAGGCCTGGGGCGACTGGCAAAAACACCAGACGCTGCTGATCAATGAAAAACGCTTGAACATGATGAACGCCGAGGACCGAAAGTATCTCCAGGGCGAAATGGAAAAGTTCTTTTCGGGCGAAGAATACGCCAAGGCCGAAGGCTACGTGCCGCCGTCCGAATAAGCTGTCCGGAGCGGGAGCGGATCGTAAGCGACGGTAATAGTTAAATATTTTTTGATAACTTGCTTGACGCCCCCCTGAAAAACCCGTTTAATGCGCCCCGTTGCCCAGATAGCTCAGTCGGTAGAGCAGGGGATTGAAAATCCCCGTGTCGGCGGTTCGATTCCGTCTCTGGGCACCAAATACCGAAAAACCCGATCAAGAAATTGATCGGGTTTTTTATTGCCTGGGATTTTCTTCCCGGGCCTCGTCGACTCAGCTACATTCGTTCGCTCCCTCTCCTGCAAGCGAGTCGCCATGGATATCACCGGCATCCCCTTCGGCACCACCGATTGGTCAAGCATCGAGCCCACCGAACACAAAGGCGTCACCGGAACCGCTTATTGGCGCACCCAGCGATTCGGCAACATTCGGGTGCGGATGGTGGAATATACGGCGGGTTATCTGGCTGACCATTGGTGCACCAAGGGCCACATCCTGTTTTGCCTCAAGGGTGAATTGAACACCGAACTCGAAGACGGCCGACAATTCTTGCTCAAGCCAGGCATGAGCTATCAGGTGGCTGACAAGGCCGAGCCCCATCGTTCTTCAACCTCTCTTGGCGCCACCTTGTTCGTGGTGGATTGAGATCGAAGCGATCACCTTGAAGCTGTAGGATAGATGGCCTTATTTTCCAGCAAGGAACCGACCCATGGCATCGGTCAACAAACAACAGAAGCGAAACCAGCGTGCCAAGGCGAAAGCCAAGCAGAACAGGATTCAACGCGCCGCTACGCCTGAGCACTTCCTCGACCCGAACGATGACCGCATCGATCTGGAAACCGTGGATTTATCGGACCTGTTCCAACTCATGAGCGCTGCGGAAAAAATCAGCCAGCAGGCCATGTGCACGGCCTTCCTGGGGCATCCGCTGCTGGAGTTGGTGCTGGAACAGGAAGGCGAGGAAGCCGCCACTGACTTCATCATTACGGCCCTGATCGAGTATCGCCAGATGACCAAGGGTGTCGACGAGCAGACCGCACTGGACTGGGTCGAGAGCAAGCAGTTCCAGGCTGACTATGTGGCTGCATCCCAGGCGCTGGCGCAAGGATAAGCCTGACGTCACGTCGGGCTTGCGATGGCTGACAGCTTGGGGGGAGAGTTCCTACAAGCCAAGGTCAACCAACATGCAACGGCGTCATACCCATCCTGCATAAACCAGGTATTTTTCCCTCCAACCTATCAGCGCCGTCCGGCATCATCGAAACTTCCTTTGCAGCATGCTCTGGTCCGCTCCCTTCCACGACCGGACATTTCGATGACGCCAACGCTGCCCCAAGATGATCCACAGCTCGCCCCCTTGATCAATGACCTGGGCGAGTTGATCCGCCAGGCACGCCAGAAAGTTCTGCGTGCCGTTGATACGCTCCAGGTACAAACCTGTTGGCAGATCGGTCGACACATCGTCGAATTCGAGCAAGGCGGTGCCGAGCGGGCGGCTTACGGAGCACGGCTGCTACCGTCTTTGGCGAAGGTGCTGACGGCGCGGTTTGGGAAAGGCTTTGACGCTTCGAATTTGCGCTACATGCGTCTGTTTTATCAGGCATTTCCGATCTGTGACGCACTGCGTCACGAATTGAGCTGGACTCACTATCGAACGCTGCTTCGCGTCGAAAATGCGAATGCACGCCGCTGGTACATGAACGAAGCCGTCGCCCAAAACTGGTCGACCCGCGCCCTGGAACGCCAGATTGGCACCTTCTATTACGAACGCCTCCTGGCAAGCCGCGACCGGCCTGCCGTGGAGCAGGAGGCTTTTACCAATATTGAAAAACTTGATCTTGGTCCTAGAGACATAGTCAGGGACCCGGTGGTCCTTGAGTTTCTAGGGCTGCCAAACGCCGGCATATTGCAGGAAACCGACCTTGAACAAGCCCTGATCAATCAACTGCAGGGCTTCCTCCTTGAGTTGGGGAAAGGCTTCGCTTTCATAGCCCGCCAGCAGCGTATCAGCACCGAAAGCAAGGACTTCTACCTCGACCTGGTTTTCTATAACTATGTGCTCAAGTGCTTTGTCATTGTCGACCTAAAGCGCGGTGAGCTGAGTCACCAGGACATCGGCCAGATGGACATGTACGTGCGCCTCTACGATGACCTCAAGCGCGGCCCCGACGACAAACCCACCGTGGGCATCATTCTCTGCGCCCAGAAGGATGAGTCAGTGGTACGTTATTCGGTGTTGCAGGGCAATGAACAACTGTTCGCCAGCCAGTACAAACTAGTACTTCCCACCGAAGAAGAGCTGCGCAATGAGCTTGATCGCGAGCGCGCACGGCTTGAAGAGCGGCAACCAAGCCAGACAACTGACGCGACAAAGCCATCAATTGGCGACCGTCCGCCCAAGAAATCTGTGTAAGATTGATGCGCTTTTTTTCTGCAATGCTTCATTCGAAGAGCTCTATCCTGCATGTTTTCATCGGCCGCTCGCCCTTCCTCGCTTATCCAGGCCCTGCGGACCGAAACCGCGGAGCTGCACGTTGCCTTGGAGAAACGCCTGCCATTTTTTTCCGAGCGCCTGGATCTTGAGTGGTACCGACGGTTGATGGCGGCCTATCACGGCTTTTATAAGCCGTTGGAACAGCTGCTTCACGTTCTGGCGCACACGCCGACCGGGCTGGATCAATCCCTACGCATCAAGCTGCCGGTGTTGCGGGCAGATCTCATGGCGTTAGGCCTGGACGAAGCGACGGTCGATACATTGCCCACCTGCGAACTCCTGCCGCAGATCAACTCACCGGCGGCGGCACTCGGCGTTTCCTACGTTCTGGAAGGCGCAACGCTGGGTGGGCAGATTCTGCGGCGCAGAGTGGCCGAGCAGCTTGACCTGGACGCATCCAGCGGCGCAGCGTTCCTAAACGTTTATGGCGACCTCACCGGCCGGCGTTGGAAAGATTTCCTTCAATACCTGGCCGACCGGAACCTCGGCGACAGCCAGATGCTCGAAGCCACACACGCCGCCAAGGCGACTTTTATCTGCTTTGAACGCTGGCTGGACAGTCAGGAGGTCCTGTTATGAACCCGGAAAACCAAGAAGCCTTCGAAGAGTTGCTGGCCAATTGTGCAGACGAGCCGATTCGCTTCCCCGGCGCCATTCAGCCTCATGGTGTGTTGCTGATGCTGTCCGAACCTGACTTCGTGATCCGACAGGTCAGTGCCAACGCAGAGCTATTGATGGGGCACGCGCCCCACGGGTTACTGGGACAGACATTGGACGCACTGTTTGGGCAAGAACAGGCTGCAATCCTTCTGGACGCTTGTCGCACCGACGCCGAAACGGACAATGTCCCCCTTGAAGTCGTCGTAAACCAGCAGCGCTTCGACGCGCTGATCCACCGTCATCAAGGCGCCTTGATCGTTGAATTGGAACAACACCTGAGCGATTACCGTCCCGAAGGCGTCAGCGGCGAGGCCAACCTGGGCCGTATGCTGCAGCGCCTGCAAAGCGCGGAGACACTTCAAGCCCTGTACGAAATCAGCGTGCGGGAAATCCAGGCCATGACCGGCTACGACCGTGTCCTGATCTATCGCTTCGAGGACGAAGGTCACGGGCAGGTCATTGCCGAGGCCAGCGCGCCATCGATGGAACTCTATAAGGGTCTGTTCTTTCCCGCGTCGGACATTCCCGAGCAGGCGCGTGAGCTCTATCGCACCAACTGGCTGCGCATCATTCCTAACGCCGACTATGCGCCGATACCGCTAGTGCCCGAGTTGCGCCCCGACACACAGGCGCCGCTGGACCTGAGTTTTTCCACGCTGCGCAGCGTCTCGCCGATCCATCGCCAATACATGAAGAACATGGGCGTATTGTCGTCCATGAGCATTTCGCTGATGGAAGGTGAACGACTGTGGGGGCTGATCAGTTGCGGCAATCGCCAGCCGCTGCATGTGCCGCACGAAATGCGCATGGCCTGCCAGAACATCGGCCAGATCTTGTCACTGCAGATCAGCGCGATGGAAGCCCTTGAGCTGTCCCGCCAACGGGACGCCAAGTTGGAAGATCTCCAGGCCCTTGCTGCTGTCATGGCCGAATCCAGCGACAACGTCTTCGACGGTTTGTCTCGCGAGCCGCAACGACTGATAGGTCTCACCGGCGCCCACGGCGTCGCGATCTTCGAAAACAATAAACTGCATCGCCACGGCCAATGCCCGGAACCTGAACAGATCCGTGAATTGCACAAGTGGATAATGGAGACAGGCCAACCGGTATTTTCTCACCACAACCTGGGCAACGTTTACGCCCCGGCCAAGGCTTATCAAGACGTCGCGAGCGGTGTGCTGGCGATCCACCTGCCCAAACCTGTGGACAACGGCGTGCTGTGGTTTCGTCCCGAAGTGAAGCAGACCATACATTGGAGCGGCGACCCACAAAAACCCCTCGACCTGGAAAACAGCGAGACCGGGCTACGCCTGCAACCACGCACATCGTTCGAAATCTGGAAAGTCGAGATGGCCGGCATCAGCGCCAAATGGAGCCATGGCGACCTGTTCGCCGCCAATGACCTGCGTCGCTCAGCCTTGGAAAATGATCTCGCCCGGCAAGTAAGCAAGGAACGCCAGGCGGTGCAGGCGCGCGATGAACTGGTGGCGGTCGTATCCCATGACTTGCGCAATCCGATGACGGTCATTTCCATGCTTTGCGGCATGATGCAAAAGGCCTTCAGCTCCGACGGCTCCCACAGTTCAAAGCGAATTGCCTCAGCCATCGACACCATGCAACAGGCCGCCAGCCGGATGAACGCGCTATTGGAAGACCTGCTGGATACTTCGCGCATCGACGCTGGGCGCTACACCATCCATCCCCAGCCGATGGACGTCAGCCAGATATTCGAGGACGCGTGCTCGCTGCTGACGCCGCTGGCCTCTGCCAAGACTATCGATATCTCTTTCCACGCCGAACCCAACCTGAGAATCAACGCCGATCCCGAGCGGATATTCCAGGTGCTGTCCAATTTGATCGGCAATGCCATCAAATTCACGCCGCATCAAGGGTTCGTGGGCATCAGCGCAATGTCCGTGGGCGATGAAATTGTATTTTGCGTCCGGGACACCGGCGAAGGTATCGCACCAGAGCAATTGCCCCATGTGTTCGATCGATACTGGACCAACAAGGAAGGCAACCCGAACGGTACCGGCCTTGGGTTGTACATTTCCAAGGGGATTGTGCAGGCCCATGGCGGTAAACTGCTCGCCGAAAGCCAACCAGGCAAGGGCAGCGAATTCCGCTTCACCGTGCCAAAAATCAATTGAGCCGGGCACCGTCCCCTAACGAACTGGAAACCGAAGCCCAATGGCCTCCCTGAACAAACAGCAAAAACGCGCCAAGCGCGCCAAAGACAAAGCCAAGCAGCTGCGCATGACCGGACGTAAATCCACCCCCATGTACGGCGATCCGGCGCATGCCACCGCCCAGCCGCCGGTCTACGTGCTGGAGCTGTTCGCCAAACTGCGCGAAGCCGAGGCCATAAGCCGCAGCGAGATGCTCGACACGCTGCTGGCGAACGTCAGCGAAATGATCATCGAGCGCCCGGGCCTGTTGGACCTGAAGAGCGCAGAAAACGAAAGCATGGCCGCCACCAACCTGGCGGCCGATATGCTGGTGGACTACCGCATGTGGGCCGACGACATGGACCGCGAGGCGGCGCAGCGCTGGCTCAGCACCCCGGAGTTCATCAAGGACTTCAGCGAAGCACTGGACCGTTACCGCCAATCGATGGAAGAAGCCGCGGGCGAGTGAGTCAACTCGCTACTCGCTATTGTTCCAGTGAAAAACCAGCTTGCGTGCGGCCCCGCTGCCTACCTCGGCGGTGTCGCGTCGCTCCTCGCCGTTGCGAATTGCCACCACTGTGTATTTGCCCGGTGGCAGTTGCACATAAACCAGCGGCCCGGCGTCACTGAGCGTCAGCAATGTCTGTCCTGAAGTCTTCTGAACGGTCACGTCTACATCCGGGACGTATTTGTTCTCCGGACCGATCGCGAAGGTCATATGCAGGTTGTAACCCTGAGCCTGACCGATGGCCCGGGCTTCGTCCTCGCCGATACCGCCGGACAGATAAGTGACGCCGTTCTGCTGCGTTGGCTGGACCTGGACGCCTGTATTGTCTATGGGCGCGAGGTTGGTGGCGTTGAGCATGGAGGGGATTAACAGCGCGCCTAAAACGATGAGGCGGTATAACGAGTTCATGGCAACCACTCCTAATTCCGGGATGCCCTCATTTGATGGGTCCACGGACGCGGGGTTTAGATCGATTGGAAGTTGAGTTGACTGCGGATCGGAATACGCTCATCCGATTAACCCTTCCAACCCCCGCCCAAAGCTGGCACCATCGCGCCTTTTTTTACGCGACCCCCCGGACTTTTCACCGGCAAACCAGGTTCAAACGGCCGTTAGGTTGTTGATGGCGCGACAGTCTGCTGCGCCGATGCGACAACCTGCCACACAACGCCGGCTTACCGTCTGAAGCGCTGTTGGCTGCCATTGGGGCGCATGCTAGCTTGGCCGCCTCGCCAGGAAGGCTGCCAACAGCAAGGGAGCACATATCATGAGGACCGCACATGGCCCAGGCCACGCCCGCGCTTGAAATCCGCAACTTGCACAAACGCTACGGACAGCTGGAGGTGCTCAAAGGCGTCTCGCTGACCGCTCGCGACGGCGACGTGATCTCGATCCTGGGCTCCTCCGGCTCCGGCAAGTCCACTTTCCTGCGCTGCATAAACCTGCTGGAAAACCCCAATCAGGGCCAGATCCTGGTGGCAGGTGAAGAGCTCAAACTCAAGGCCGCGAAAAATGGTGAGCTGATAGCCGCCGACGGCAAGCAGATCAACCGCATTCGCAGCGAGATTGGTTTTGTATTTCAAAACTTTAATCTTTGGCCGCACATGAGCGTGTTGGACAACATCATCGAAGCCCCGCGCCGGGTGCTCGGCCAGAGCAAGGCCGAAGCCATCGAAGTCGCCGAAGCCCTGCTGGCCAAGGTCGGTATCGCCGACAAGCGCCACGCCTACCCTGCCGAATTGTCCGGCGGCCAGCAGCAACGCGCTGCCATTGCCCGTACATTGGCGATGCAGCCCAAGGTGATTCTGTTTGACGAGCCCACTTCCGCCCTTGACCCGGAAATGGTCCAGGAAGTACTTAGTGTGATCCGCGCCCTGGCCGAAGAAGGCCGCACCATGCTGCTGGTCACCCACGAGATGGGTTTTGCTCGTCAGGTATCCAGCGAAGTCGTGTTTCTTCATCAGGGCTTGGTCGAGGAGCAAGGATCGCCACAGCAGGTCTTCGAAAACCCGCTTTCGGCGCGCTGCAAACAATTCATGTCCAGCAACCGCTAACGGAGCAGTACATATGCAGACATACAGGAAAGTTCTCTTGGCCGCTGCTGCCAGCCTGGTTTTCTCGGCCAGCGCCATGGCCGCCGACAAACTGAAAATGGGCATCGAAGCAGCCTACCCACCGTTCAACAACAAGGACGCCAGTGGCCAAGTCGTGGGTTTCGACAAAGACATCGGCGACGCCCTGTGCGCCAAGATGAAAGTCGAGTGCGAAGTGGTCACTTCCGACTGGGACGGCATCATTCCGGCCCTGATGGCCAAGAAGTTCGATTTCCTGATCTCTTCGTTGTCGATCAACGAAGAGCGCAAGCAAGCTGTGGACTTCACCGACCCGTACTACTCAAACAAACTGCAATTCATTGCGCCGAAAAACGTTGATTTCAAAGTCGATAAAGAGTCTCTCCAGGGTAAGGTCATCGGGGTACAGCGCTCCACGCTCGCCGGCACCTGGATGGAAGACAACATGGAGGGCGTCGAACTGAAACTCTACGACACCCAGGAAAACGCCTACCTGGACCTGACCTCCGGCCGTCTCGATGGGATCCTGGCAGACAAATACGCGAACTACGACTGGCTGAAAACCGAAGCTGGCCGTACTTACGAATTCAAGGGTGATCCGGTGGTTGAGGGCGACAAGATCGCCATCGCAGTGCACAAGGGTAACGATGAACTGCGCAACAAGCTGAACGCCGCGCTCAAGGAAATCATTGCCGACGGCACTTATAAAAAGATCAACGACAAGTACTTCCCGTTCAGCATCTATTGATCCTGACGTGCCTGGCCGGCGCAGCCATCTGGCAGCGCCGACCCTTAGCAAAGCCTGCCGCGATATGAATTCTTACCCATGATGATCGATCTCTACGGATTCGGCCCGGCGCTCGCCGCTGGCGCGCTGATGACCGTCAAACTGGCGCTCACGGCCCTCTGCCTGGGGCTGGTGCTCGGCCTGCTCGGCGCCTTGGCCAAGACCTCACCGTACAAGCCGCTGCAATGGCTGGGCGGCACTTATTCAACACTGGTTCGCGGCATCCCGGAATTGCTCTGGGTGCTGTTGATCTATTTCGGCACCGTCAACCTGATGCGTGCCTTGGGTGAGTACTTCGGCAATCCCGACCTTGCCCTCAACGCCTTCGCCGCTGGCGTCATTGCCCTGGGCCTATGCTTCGGCGCCTATGCCACGGAGGTGTTTCGTGGCGCGATCCTGGCGATTCCCAAGGGCCATCGCGAGGCCGGCGTCGCTTTGGGCCTGTCGAAATGGCGGATCTTCACCAAGCTGATCCTGCCGCAGATGTGGCGCATCGCCTTGCCCGGCCTGGGCAACCTGTTCATGATCCTGATGAAGGACACCGCGCTGGTCTCGGTGATCGGCCTGGAAGAAATCATGCGTCATGCGCAAATCGGCGTGACCATCTCCAAGCAGCCCTTCACCTTCTACATGGTCGCCGCGCTCATGTACCTGGGCCTGACCGTGCTCGCCATGATCGGCATGCACTTGCTGGAACGACGCGCCGCCCGTGGATTTACCAGGAGCGCCCAATGAACTGGGACGTCATCATCAAGTGGCTGCCGAAACTGGCCCAAGGCGCCACATTGACCCTTGAACTGGTAGCGATCGCCGTGATCGCCGGCCTGTTACTGGCGATTCCGCTGGGCATCGCCCGCTCATCGCGCTTGTGGTACGTGCGGGCATTGCCCTATGCCTACATCTTCTTTTTCCGCGGTACTCCGTTGCTGGTTCAGCTGTTCCTGGTCTACTACGGCCTGGCGCAGTTCGATGCCGTACGCAGCAGCGCGTTGTGGCCATACCTGCGGGACCCGTTCTGGTGCGCCACGGCCACCATGACCCTGCACACCGCCGCCTACATTGCCGAGATCCTGCGCGGCGCGATCCAGGCCATCCCCCGGGGCGAGATCGAAGCCGCGCGGGCCTTGGGCATGTCGCGTCCCAAGGCATTGCTCTACATCATCCTACCGCGCGCCGCGCGCATCGGCCTGCCGGCGTACAGCAACGAAGTGATCCTGATGCTCAAGGCCAGCGCCCTGGCCAGCACCGTGACCCTGCTGGAACTCACCGGCATGGCGCGCACCATCATTGCCCGGACCTACATGCCGATAGAGATTTTTTTCGCGGCCGGCATGTTCTATCTGCTAATGGCCTTCATCCTGGTGCAAGGCTTCAAGCAGTTGGAACGCTGGTTACGCGTCGATGCTTGCCAGGGACGCTGACGCGGGTGTGCTGACGGGCGAGGCGTTGCTCGCCCGTTTCATGGCCCTGGATGCTTTTCTTACCGCGCACCAAGCCCTTTGGAAACCGCGCCCATTCACCCATCTGCAATTGCCTTGGGAAACGTCTCACCCCGAATTGGCCCGATGGCTACGCCAGCGTTCGCTGGAGAATGCAGAAGCAGACCATCACCAACCTTGGCTGATCGAAGATGCACCAGCCCCCTTCCCTGAGCTGGCGGCCATTTCCTGCACCTTGAGCGCCGTTCCGGAGTTGCCGACCAAGAAGCTGCAAGCGTCAATCCACCGTCTCAACGTCGATGTACCTGGCCGCAAATGGCAACAGATTGAAGCCTTCGCCAGTCGCCTGCACTTCGCCGCGCAACCGACTCACTGGCTGGACTGGTGCGCCGGTAAAGGTCACCTGGGTCGACGCCTGCTGCAGGGCGACCAGCAACTGACCTGCCTGGAATACGATCCAGCCCTGGTCGCCAGCGGCCAGCAACTGAGCCAACGCCACCACTTGCCCGCCACGCATCGGCAGCAAGACGTGCTGGCGGCGGATGCAGCCCAAGCGATTCAGCCCGAATACACACCCGTAGCGCTGCACGCCTGCGGTGACTTGCACGTGCGACTCATGCAATTGGCGAGCACCAGCGGTTGCGTAAACATGGCGATCGCCCCGTGCTGCTACAACCGTATCAGCGCTTCGGAGTATCAGCCGCTGTCCGACGCAGCCAAAGGCTCTGCCCTACAACTATCGCTCGATGATCTCAGCCTGCCGCAGACCGAAACCGTCACCGCGGGCGAGCGCGTCCGACGTCAACGAGACACATCCATGGCCCGGCGCCTGGCTTTCGACCAGCTGCAACGGCAGATCACGGGGCGCGACGAGTACTTACCCACGCCCTCGCTCCCCAGCGCCTGGCTGGAAAAAACCTTCGCCCAATACTGCATCGATCTCGCGGCCCTCAAGCATTTATCCACAGCCGGCTCGCCTGATTGGCAAGCACTGGAGGCCGCGGGTTACCAGCGTTTGGCGCAGGTGCGCAACCTTGAACTGGTGCGAAGCCTTTTCCGACGGCCGCTGGAGCTTTGGCTGGCGCTGGATCGGGCGCTCTTCCTCGTGCAAAAGGGTTATGAAGTTCGCCTGGGCACCTTCTGCGACACACCCCTCACCCCGAGAAATATAATGCTGCTGGCGGAGCGGCACCCACACCAAACCGCCTGTGGATAACTCTGTTGATGAAATAGCCCTGGATCCAACGAAACCGTAATTTCCTGACCGTTTCCAAGCTGTTCATTTTTTGTTCACATGGATAAAAAACCATGAAAACAGGTATTTGCGGCTGGACGAGAAGGCTGTCACAAAATTGAAAATTGCGGCCGGCGGGGTTGTGTCGATTGTGCATAAGCGCCGGGACAAACCGATATAAAGGCGCGTTTTATTGGAACGGAACGTGAGTTTTCCGCTTTATCGCTAGCACCGAGCAGCCGTACTTTTCGCACCCCGCAAACACCGCCCATCCGCAATTGCATCCAGGATCAGCGGCTTACTTAAAAATAGTCAGAATTCAGGGGTTTACAGAAACCACCCAATCGCTATAATCGTCGCCCACACGCCGGTATAGCTCAGTTGGTAGAGCAACTGACTTGTAATCAGTAGGTCCCGGGTTCGACTCCTGGTGCCGGCACCATACAAAACAAAGCCCTCGCAGAGATGCGAGGGCTTTGTTGTTTCTGGACCGTCCACTTTTACCCCATGCTGAAACCTGCGGGAACAAGCTTGCTCGCGATGAGGCCGTCAACCCACCGAAAATCTTTCGGCCAAGATGGGCAATCTTTTAGAACACCACGACGGAAGCAATCTCAACCAAACAGCATCTTTTGCCAGTGGTCCTCACCCACAATCGCAATCGAAGCCCCCGCCTCCCGCAGCTCCACTGCCTTCATAATCTTCGTTCCGTAAGTACTGTGGCGCCACTGCTCATTACCAACGCTGCCGACCACCAGGTAATGCACCTTCTTGCTCACACCACCACCAATCAAACCGCCACGCTCCTCGACCAATGCCTGACAATCTTTGCGCGGGCCAAAAGCCATTACGCCTGTAAATACAAACAACCGGCCGTCCCACATCAAGCCAGGAGCCGGTGAATTGAATGGAAGGTCCGTAGGAGCAACAGCCATAGCTCCGCCGACCTGCGACTTCTCAATGCCTACTCCAGAAAAACTACGCAGGATGTTAAGCAGCTCAAGAGCTTCGTCAGGGTCCAGAGCATCGTCCTGAAGCATGGAGGCCAAACGCGAATAGAGCAGATTGATCACCGGGTCATTCAGATGTGCGAGATTGTTTTCCAACCATTGCTTTAGAAAAACCGCTTCGTTGACGTTCACGACACCGTCGGCCGTAATCCCAGCGGCCAGCCCGACCAAGGCATCGGCAGCACGTCGATCAATACGAGCGTTGTGAAAGAATTTGCTGTTTTCGAACTCGTTGTGTAGGTCCATTACGGGGCTCCTTCGGGTGTGTTGGCCCGGCATTGAAGCGGTGCTGCCTGAGGAATGGTGTGTTCAAACCTAGCATTCCTGCGCGCAGAACCCCGTTTTTTGATAAGAAAATAAATCCGTCCCCTTTTTTCGCTTTTTTCCGGTCCCCTTTTTTCCGCGCAGGTGCGGCAGTCGTTTAATGTGCGCTTAGCACATAGGCGGGCTCCGACATCGTCCATATTGGGGCTCTTAAGGTTCCTTCGCCTTGCGCCTACGGGCCTTTAGTTTGCCGGCGACGTCAACTACCAGCCCCTCAAAAATCCGCAGACTCCCCTCGCGATCAGGACCCGCAAGCAGCGAAAGGTCAAAAGCCACGCCGATAGAAATAAGAGCACAAAATCTAGCACTCCTAGTTCTTGCGCAACCAAGGCCGCTCAATTACCATCCAGCCATCACTAGAGGAGGCTCAGGTCATGCCTAAGCAAATTGATTACCCTAGGGCGTCTCTGAAAAGCTGTTTGGCAGTCGCCCAAGCCGTAAACGACCTTGGGGGCGAATGCAGTTCAGCTTTGGCGGGAGACAAGCTTAACAAGCAGCATACAAGTGGAGCGTTCAAAGGCTTAATTGGAGCCGCAGTTAAGTATTCACTGATTACCAACAAATTGGGGCAACTGAAGGTTACGCAACTTTTTCGTGATATAGCGCTTGCATATGACGAGGACGAGGGTAAGCAGGCCCGAATGAAGGCCTTTCTCTCGCCTCCACTCTTCAGAGCTATTCACGATCGATTCCAGAGCAAAACGCTCCCCGTGGCCCATTTCGAGAAGCTCTTGATCAGAGAGTTTGGGGTACCTGACCAGTTCGCCTCTCGAGTTGAAGGCTACTTTCTCGAAGGTGCGAAACAATGCGGCCTACTGGGAGAGGACAATGTCCTGTCCAGTTCCCATCCAAACGCAGCAAATGAAGTGATCGAAAATGGAAAAAATGGTGATGACAGCGAACAGTCAGCGCCCATCGAAAAAACAGTAGCGCTGCCAAGCGCCACATCGGCCACCCGCTCCGCTCCAGCAGTCAATAACCAGCCGATCCTCGAACATAATCGGCACAGTGAGCCGGAGCTCGAGGGGAAATTCACAGTACGGATAAAGGGTCCAGGGATGGACTCGCTCATCGTCATCAACGAAGAGGAAGACCTTCTCATCGTGAAAGCGATGCTCAGAAAAGTCGAAAAGCGGCTTGCAGTTGAAGATGAATAGAGGGGATGACTAAGCCCGAGGGGTAACCCCGAATGAAAAAGGCCACTGAAGTTGGCGCTTCAGTGGCCTTACACAAAAACAAAAGCGATGGTTGGCGCCATTGCTCTGCTCTGCAGATTTCAGGTTAGCGCTCGAAATCTATCAGCTGTGTCAGCCTGTGGCAAGGAAGCTTGTCGTAGCCGGCCAGCCAAGAGCAGTTCTCCAGCCACCACACAGCTACAGGAGATCTGCCACTATGGCATCCAGACAATACCGCCGTTCGCCGGCAAATCGCGTCAAATCGGTCTACGTCCGTCGCTATCCGCGCTTCCGCTTCGGCCGCTGGGAAGACGTTACCGATCACTTCCGTAGCCCGCCGGGACAGTTGTCCTTTGACTTCTGAGAGGTAGAGGGAAAAGGGGGGAGGCCGCTTCGGCCTCCTTCTCGATTTTTGGTGCGCTATAAGGCCACCCGGTTTAGATACTTCCCGATTCGATTCCACCAAACGCCATAACTAGCTGATTTATTTATGCGACCCTTTGAGGTACGCCCGAAAATCCATCAAATTCCAGCCCCGCGAATCCCATACCCTTGCAGCAAGAAACCGTCTGTCTGGTGCCGGCACCATACAAAACAAAGCCCTCGCAGAAATGCGAGGGCTTTGTTGTTTCTGGGGCAATGGGACTCCCAATGCCTAGATGCCTGGCTTTGATTTTCCGGGATCTGAAAGGACGCTGCCAGCATCGCGCCACGATTGCTGACCCAATCCCGTAGGAAAGGACGGTTGCGGCTCTTACAGTCAAGGAGCCAGACAATGCCAAATCCGCAAGACCTAAAAACCCCAGGCCTAACCCCCTTCTCCTACCATTCCGACCGCCCGCTATTCCGCGTCAACAGCGGCATCCCCCCTTGGCGAAGCCCTATCCCACGCTTCCGACCTGCTCCACATTGCCAAGCTGTTAGCCGAGGACGCGGCGATGATTCGCGGTGCGGATCGGTATGCCTGGGCGTCGTGTTATTTGCAGGATATGAGCAAGGCCGTCATTGATGACGTGGTTAAGGTGCTGGAAGCTCCGGGGAATAATCCGGCTTAAGCGGCTGGCGCAATGCTGCCTTGCTGAGCGCGGCAGCATTGAGTTTCGTCTGCAGGGACGGAAGGACACCCCGTGGCGACGTTTCGCTAAGCCCCTCGCCACGGGCTGACCATGTTTCATGGTCCACCGAGCTTGTGGATATTCATCTAATTTTTTCCCCCGCCGATACCCTCAAATAAGAGCATGGCCTGTCCAAAGGCTCCGCTGGCGCTCAACTACACTTGCCCAGAATCCCCGCTCCAGGAGCAGCAAACGATGAAAATCCGCACCAAGATTGTAGGTTCGGGGTTGGTCAGTCTGTTTTTTGCCCTGTTGCTGGGCGGTATCGGGCTGTGGGGTTATAACGCCATGATCGACGCCTTGGCACAGAACGAGACCAGTATCTCAGCCATGCGCAAGCACATGGAGGCGGACATGATGCATGACGCCATTCGTGGCGATGTGTTGGCTGCTTTGCTGGTTGCGCCAGGCGATGCCGCCGGCGCGAAGGAAGTGACCGAGGCATTCGATGAGCATTCGGAGCGGATGCGCAAGGTGATCGCCGAGAACGCCGAGGCTCGTTTGCCGGGGACGATTTCCCAGACGATTGCCGAGTTGAAGCCTCAGGCCGACGCTTATATCGCTTCAGCCAAGCAGGTGATTGGCAAGGCGCTGAGCGGCGCTCAGGATGGCCGGGCGTTGCGGGCCGAGTTCGACAAGGCCTTTGAGGCCCTGGAGGAGCGCAACGAGGCGGTCAGCGAGCTGATCGAAGACCAGGCGAAGTCGTCTCGCGAGCATCAGGACCACAGCATTCATACTTCTGAACGCTGGCTGATCGTCACGTTGCTGGCGACCTGCGTGGCGCTGGCGCTGTTGTCGTGGAGCCTGCTTAAAGCCGTGCTCACGCCGCTGAATAAAATCATCCTCAACACCCAGGCGATTTCCCAAGGCGATTTGCAGCATTCAATGGGCGCTCATGGCGATGATGAGCTGGGGCAACTGCAAAGTGTGATCGAGCAGATGCAATCCAACTTGCGGCAGATGATCGCGACGATCCGCAGTCAGAGCGATGGCTTGCATGGCACCTCTCGCACGTTGGGCGATACCGCGCGGCAAATTGTGTCCAGCGCCGACCAGCAAGCCCACAGCGCCACCAGCATGGCGGCGAGCATGGAGCAGATGATCGCCAACATCAGCCAGATCAATCAGCATGCCGACAGCGCCCGGACGATTTCGGCGCAGTCCGAGCAACTGGCGAGCAGCGGCGGCCAGGTGATTCTCGGCGTGGTGGAAGGCATGAACCGGATCGCTGAGGTGGTCAACCAGTCCTCCGGCAAAATCACCGCACTGGATGCGTCTTCCGAGGACATTCACTCGATCATCCAAGTGATCAAGAGCATCGCCGAGCAAACCAACCTGCTGGCGCTGAACGCCGCCATTGAAGCGGCCCGCGCCGGTGAGGCCGGGCGCGGCTTTGCGGTGGTGGCCGATGAAGTACGCAACCTGGCGGCCCGCACCACGCAATCCACCCAGGAAATCACTACGATGATCGGACGCATCCAGACCAGCGCCCGGGATGCAGTGGCGAACATGCAAGCATGCGTCAGCCGCGTGGACGAAGGCGTGAACCTGGCCCAGCAGGCCGGAGTGTCCATCAGCGAAATCCGTACCGGTGCGCGGCATGCTGCGGAAGTGGTCGAGGAAATTTCCCACACCATCGCCGAGCAATCCAAGGCCAGTGATGAAATGGCTCAGCGGGTGGAAGCGATTGCAGCGCAATCCAGGGACAACACTTTGTCCATTCACAACCTGCAACACACGGCAGACGAGTTGAATGACGCCGCGGGGTCAATGCAATCTTCGGTGCAGCAGTTCAAGATTTGATCAGTTGCGCCTGCGCCCATTGGTACGGGAGTTCGCCTCTGTCGGCTGCGTTGCAGCCCTTCCAATCGTCCTGGTCAACATGCAAACGTTTCGCCTCCTATCTGAGATGAACCTTATGCTAGATTATGGCTCAGCAATAATTATGGCTAATCCATAAAACAGGATAATTGCATGAGTAGCATTTTCCAGCGTCCGGAACTGGCTGAAAGCATGGCCAATCAGCTTCTCAATCCGGGGGTTCTTGACGAAGGCTTGCGTTCCGGGTTGTTTCTGTCCGGGTTGCGCAGAACCGGTAAAACCACGTTTTTGCGAAGTGACCTGATTCCGGCGCTGGAAAAGGAAGGTGCGCTCGTCATTTACGTCGACCTTTGGAGCGATACCCTCGCCAATCCGGCCACCTTACTGCACGACGCCGTTCGCAAGACATTAAAGGAATTACAAACGCCTACGTCTGGCCTGCTTAAAACATTCAAGCGGGTCGGCGGCGTCGACATCGGTGCGGCAGGGTTCAAGTTCGGGTTCAAACTTGAAGGAGTCGGTGACGTCGGGGGCACGACGCTTGCGCAAGCATTCACCGAAGTGGTTGATCAAACCAAGACTGATTTGGTGCTTATCGTCGATGAGGTTCAACACGCGATCGCCTCTGAAGACGGCAATCAAATGTTGCTCGCGCTGAAAGCCGCTCGTGACGCCATCAATCCCCGCCCCGATACCCCGGGCTACTTTCTGTTCATCGGCACCGGCTCTCACCGAGCGCAGGTCAGCGAACTCACAGCGAAACGTAACCAGGCTTTCTCCGGAGCTACTTCTACGGCGTATCCAGTCTTGAAGGGCGATTATGTCGAGTACCTGCTAAACCGCCTGGCGATGACTGTCAGTCAGCAAAAATTGCCGTCCCTTGATATCGCTACCCAGGCATTCGCTACACTTGGCAACCGCCCGGAAGAGATGCTTAAAGCCCTTAGGCAGATATTGCAGCAAGAGGGCGATCCGGATTTGTTCTTGCCCGTCATCGCCAGTACCTTGCGTTCCGCCGCGGCAAATATTGAACTTGAGAAGGTAGAGCAACTGGGCAGTTTGGCTCAGGCTATCTTCAACAAAATTGCCTCGACGACAGGGGATGCACGCGGGATTTTTTCCGTTGACGCTGCAGCAGAATATTCTCAAGCCGTAGGTCGGGATGTGCGTATTGAAGAAATCCAACCCGTAGTGATTGCCTTGGTGGCCGAAAATATCATCATGCGTCGGGGGCATGGAATCTACGCGATTACTGATCCGTTCGTTCAGGAATTATGGCTGGAAGAACAAGCGCTGATCGCGGCAACTTGATTCATAAGCCGTGAACAACAAGACTTTCTGCGTTCAGCCTCACACTCGATTCACCTCGAACACAAACGAAATCTCCCGCTTCTGGGCACTCCAGACGTAGCGGATATGTTTGCCTTGCACCGGAATCGATACCGCTGGCGGTCGAAAAGCGGCGACGCACTCATGACCGGGCAACCGAACGCTGTTGTACAAAAGCCCCCACGACAATGTCGCGCGCAGTTCCCGGGCGAACACCTGGGACGGGCCGTAGGCCGTGGGGTCTGGATTGTGCAGGTGTGGATAATCGTGGCGGATGTCGTGCAAGGGTTTGACGACGCGGTTGACGTAGGTGCGCATGGTCAATTCCAGGTCAGGCTCGTTGGTCGCATTCAAGAACCGAGCCTGGTGGTAACACGTCTCGGCAATGGCCGCTTCCTGGCTGCTGGCGGCGTAATAGACACCGAACGTGCCATCGCTGAAGCGACTGCTTTTACCGATGTGGGTAAACGCCGCCATCACAGGCGAGGAACCTGGACCGGAGACCCGATCTTCAGAGCGTACCCGGGACAGCACGCCGGCTTCTTCCATGAGCCGGTCATTGGTCAGGGCTTCCAGGGCGTAGGCGGTGGCCAGGTCATCCGGGTCAAGCACATCTTCGAACAGCGTGATTGGCGGAAAGCTGCTGTTGACGATCCTATAGGCCCGCTTCCATTTCGGGTCCGCCAGCGGTGGCGTCATCAACCGCGCACTCCGTCGAGGTATCGCCGCACATCGGCAATGTCTACCACCCGCCCCACCAGCATGTACGACAGCGCCGACTGGCCGTTGAAAGGTGCCGCCGTGTTCGGGCTGCTGACCCATTGATATACGCGGTCTCGGCTGTTACTGAAGATGATGCTCAGCGCCTTGTGAATACCCATGAGGTAGGAAATACGCTCGAGGGTGTCCCGCGGCAGCCTGACGTTTTCAGGCAATTGTTTGTATTTGTAGAAGGTCGTATTTCCGACTTTGCCCAACAACGTGCGCTGCTGCTCGACACTGCAGCCCCACAGCTCCATGAGATTGAAGAAAAACTTCAACGCGACTCGACCCGCATCCGGGGAATCCAGTTGTTGCTGGGCGCTGAGGTTGATGGAGGAAGTCGCCATGAGCTTTGGGCTCCTTTGTTACTGGGTGATGCGTAGAGAGTAGTACATATATGTATAAAATTTAAGTTTTAATTCGCAAGCGAACAGCTGCAACCATAATTTTCCGACCGGTTCGCTGCAACGGAACATCTTGTCGTTGTATTAACGGTATCAACAGACAAGCCGAACCAGCAGAAACCGAAAATCCCACTTAAGCTCCAATCATCGCCTGCCGGCGCTTTTCGCTACAAAACCGCGACAACCGTGGCAAGGTGCTTGATGATAGCGACCATCGCCCCGCCAGGCCGGGGCCGGGTGCATAAATAACAGCGAGCCCACTTAAGCAGAGGGCATTACCTCATGGATAGCAGAACCTTACGCAACCTCATGCGCATCATGCAGACCGGCTCGTTGTCGGCCGCAGCGGAACAGTCGTGCCTCACGGTGCAGGCACTGGCGGCGCAATTGAACAAGGTCGAGGAGCAGTTCGGGTTTCGGTTGTTCCGACGCTCGAACAAAGGCCTGACGTTGACGAGCCAAGGCTCTGAACTGACGCCGTTCATGGATCAGGTTCTGGCGGCCACGCGACAGCTGGAAGAAAAAGTCGCGGCGCTCAAGACGCCCAGGCAGCGCAGCCTGAAGGTGGCGCTCAATACCACGCTGACGGCGGATTTCAACCGGCGGATAATTGATCGCCTGATCGCGGTTTTTCCCCAGTACCAACTGGAGTTCAGTTACGCCGAGTCGATGGAGAACCTGAGCAAGCTCAAGAACGAGCATTTTGACCTGGCGATCCTGATCGGGCAGCAAAATGGCTTTACCAGCATCCCCATGCCGGGCGTGCAGGTGCAGGTCGTCGGCGCCCATTGTGGTGACAAGGACGATTCCCTTGGCCTGCTTGGCGACAAATTCCAGGTACGTCCGGCAGAAGAATGTCCGTATTCCCACAGTTTCCTGCGCTTCCTCGATGCGGGCCTCGGCGAGTACGGACCGAGCCAGCGAATGATCTACTCCTGCAGCGAAACGCTGACGTTGTCTTTGATCACTCAGCTCGACGGCTTGGGGCTTGTCTCCCGGGACGCGGCGATGCGCAACGGACTGGCGATATTCCCGGACTTCGAGGACTTCCTGGAAGTACGCCTGGCGGTGAACAATCCCGAGCTGTCCGACCAGGCGCTGCACGATGTCGTCGACCTGACCCTACAGGAACGAACCGAGCGCGATGTACGCCGCCGTGCCCACCGCCACACTGAGAAACAGGTTGCGGCTGAAATACGCACATAACAGCGTCGGAATCGCGGCATAGAACTCCGGACGGTCGAGCTGTATCTGCTGGTCCTTGATCAGTAGCGGAGTCAGGCTGATGGCGGCGACGATCGCCACCGGCAGGTATTCCAGCGCACGGGCGACAAACGGCGGCCAGTTGTCCGTATTGACCTGCAGCGGCAAGGCGCGGGGCAGGAAGGTCACGGCCATCATCAAGGCAACGACGAGGATCAGGAACGTTTGGTCAGGCATACGCCCACCCCGCAGCCAACGAACGTGGCGATGAATACGTTGAATGGCGAGCTGCCTATCAGGCTCAGCGCGCCCATGCAGATAACTGCCGCCAGCGCCGCGATAAGCTTGTTGCGTGTGTTGCACAACGAAACCAGCACGTAGAGCATCATGGCAGTCAAGGCGTAGTCGAGCTGATACTTGATCAGGTGTGCCGCGTATTGCGCACAAACGGCCCCCAACAAGCCGCCCAGCACCCAGGACGTGTGGCAAAAAAGGTTGAAACCGATCAGGTAGCGCACACTGACCGGTGCCCCGGTGCCCAGCTTGACGCTGTGGAAGGCGAACGACTCATCCGTGAGCCCCGCCGCGTAGCACCAGCGCTCGAAACGACTGAGTCCCAACGCCCGCAAGGCCTTGGCCATGTAGACCGACATGAGCATGTGGCGCGCATTGATCAGGAACGTGGTGAGCACAATAGTAGTCAACGACGCCCCGCTGGAGATCAATGCCAACGCCGCGAATTGTGAGGCGCCTGCATAAACGAACAGGCACATCGCCACCGGGAGCCACAATGGCAACCCGGCGTTGACCGCCATCAGACCGAACACAAACGAAACCGTGAAATAACCCGCTACTACCGGACTGGCTTCAGCAAAGGTTCGCGAGGCTTGTGGTTCGACCGCCAGCGGCTGGCTGGAAGTCTTGTTCATAGATCCCTCTCGAAAGTGATTTCGCCCCGAGGTTCACAGAACCCTTGGGCAGCCCAGAAGCGCTTGCCGGCCAGATTGGTATCGTCGACAAACAGGAACATGCGCAGCACGCCGACCCGTTTCATGTCAGCGGATGCCGCTTCCACCAGGCGCTGGCCCAGGCCTTGGGTGCGATGCCTCGAGCTGACTGCCAAGTGATTGATTGTCCCGCGAGTGCCCAGCATACCGCCGATGACCGCGCCTACGACGTCACCCGTCGCATCGAAAGCCATGTAGGCGGTGGTGGTTTCCTGCAACAGCACGCCACGCAAGAACCGCGCATCCTGCCATTCACAGAACGACACCTCGGCAAAACCGCGAAAAAATTGCTCCAATCGTTCGGCGTCCCTGACCATGGCTCGGCGCAACAGGATCTGCGGCACCGAGTCCTCCATGGGTTCGAGCTGTTCAGCGAACAATGTCAAAAGCGGTCCCGGGCCGCGAAAACGAAATCGCCAGGATTTGCCTGAACGCCATTTCATGGCTGTGGGTGTTGCGGGCGGGGGTCACATAGTGGCGCATGTCCCGATCAAGGAAAAAGGTCGTATCGAGGATGTCCTCGTAAGTGGTCGCCGCCAATTGTTCTTCCTGGGCGCTGTAGAGACGGCTTTCCGCGCCAGCGACGTTATTGCGACCCCAGAAATGCACACCACTGAAAGGGTACCCATCGCAATGGATGCCTTCGGGAGTGATCTCCAATTGCTTGCCCGGCTTGATCTCGATACGGATCTGATGGATCTGGCACTGCCAGATTTCATCATGCAGTTCCTGCGGCAGAACGTTTTTGTATACGTCGAAGTCCGTGTCGATCAGGCTGCGCATCACGGGCGAATTGATCACTTCGTTGGAGAAATCCTCGAAGTGTCGCTCCAGCCCGCCGACGTAGCTGTTATTGGCTTTGGACTGGACATAGGCGCGGTGTTCAAGCTGCTTGAGTTCGCGGGTCGTGGGGTTGTATTCGAAATCGCTGTAGCGGCGGAAACGCATGCCTGACTCGGCCTGGCCGTAATAGCTGTCGGGCTCCATGTTTTCCCAGCTTTTGGTCAGCCGGACAAAGTCGCCGAAATGACCGTAGAGGTTGAAGTCTCCACCGCGGACGTTGACGTATTTGTCACGCCTTAGCGCTTCGCCCACTTCCCTGTTCAGAACGATCATTTTTCATAGGTCTCCACTGCATTGAGCGGACTAATCTATTAGGTGCAGGATTTGCGTCCATGAAAAAGTATTTGAGGCATTTAAAGCCCAGATTGAAACGGGGCAAAAAGTTTCACTAGTACGACTTTTCGCCAGCAGAACAGTCTGTGCAACGCCGATATTCAAGGCAAACCGCCGCAAGAAACCTCCTCATACCAAGATGCGCAAGATCTGACGCAGTACTACGCAAGTTGTCAGGCAATTTTTTGCCCGAATCCCCTGCCGCCCCGCCTTCAACTGTCTGAAACCGCACGGAAACGCCGGTTCACGGGCCCTCGCAGAACCTGGCTTGATCCTTGATTGAGTGTCGTCTTCGCCGGGTGAAAGCCCGGACCTCCCCCCCTTCGAAGGAAAGCCTCAATGGCAACACAGGCATTCATGTCCCTCGATCCTGTGGCATGGCTGGCCCAACAGCCGCTGCAGGAAAACGAGCACCTTTATCTGGTGATCAGCGCGGCGAGCGAATCAGATGCGATGAAAGCCTTTCGCCTGTCCGGCCCCGCTCATCCATTGCTTCCCATCTGGGGCGACACACCTTATGCCACTTGGCAACCAGTGATGCCCTATGTCGCCCAGCTCGAACCCGACTCGGCGCTCTTGCCATGGATCGCACAAACCGAGGCCCTCGATTGGGGCTGGCTGGCGGTATCCCGCTGTGAGCCGGAAACGGTGCTGGCGCACCTGCGCAGCCTTACGCAAGTAAAGATGCCGGACGGCAATGAAGTGTTCTTCCGGTTTTGGGATGGGCGATACCTCCAGCAAATCCTTGAAGGCCTGGGCGCCGAAGCCGGAAACCTGCTGCCGGTCTTTGAGCGGTATCTGATCAATGGCAAACCCTTGGAGACATCGCCCAGGAAAGTGCCGGCGGCGAGGGATTGGCCATGGTGGGAGATGCCGAGGGACTTGTCTGACGCATTGGCGAAGCAGAACCCATCAGTGTCACTGGACGGCCTGATGCAGTGGCTGGAAGAGGAACACCTGTATCTGTTTACCGCTTGGCCCAAAAGCAATCTCCGACTGAAAGTCAGCCGCTACGTACGGCAAGCGGGTGCTCGGGACAATCTTCGGGAAGCGCTGCTGAATGATTTGATTCAGGAGCAAGGTTGATGTCAGCAAAGGCTCACATTGCTTTCGTCGACGAGGAACTGGCGACATTCAAGGACAGTTTGAAGCGTTATCAAGAGCAGACCCAAGCCTGGTATGCACAACGCGCCGATGACTTCAGCCGACTCAGGGACCTGCCTTCCCTCACGGGCATGGAGCGCGTCATCAAGATCGGTGACAGCCAGAAATCGGTGGGCATGACTGACGGCGATTTCAACTCGAACGTAGCGCGGTGCCCTATGAAAGGGCCCTTGTTGATCGAAAGCAAGTTCGAGTCGGTCTACGACATCCCGATTGGCGATATCGATGTAGATATCGTCGATGTCGACACTGGGGCAACCAGCACCGTCAAGCTGGACGCTCAAGGAAAGGCCCGCTGGGCTGACGGTGTTCCCGGCAAGTACTACCAGATACGCGTGCACAGCAAGGTCACCCCGGCTCAGATCGATGCGCTGTTCAGTAGTTATGACGGGCTGACAGGCGAGCTGGAAAAATTCCTGCGCAACAAATGGGAAGGCCCAGCGGGATACCGGCAGCAGTGGTCAAGCCTGTCTTTGTCCGGTACCGCCCTGGCGGTGGGCAGCGGCATTCTCGAGGGTGGCTGGGAAGCTATCAAAGGCGTGTGGGATGGCATCAGCCTGGTCTTTGAAATCCTGAATAACCCGGCGAAATTCGGAGATGAATTGGGCGAAGGGGCCCTTCGTCTCATCGAGGTGGCCAAACAAACACCCGAGGTCATGAAGAAGGCCATGCTGTTGGCCAGCGACGAGGCCGCGCTTTTCCTGATGATGCGCTGCGCGCTGATCTGGCTGGCGAGCCTGCCGCCGATGCAAACGGCCGAAGATTACGCAAGGATGACCACCGCCGCAGCCATGGGCGTCGTAATCGATATTGTGGTGGCGATTGTCCTGACACTGGTTGCCGAGGGATCCGGGGTCATCTATCTCGCGGCGCGAGTAAAGAAATACGGGGAAATCATCTTCAAGGCGGTAATAGGCTTCGTAGAGTCCGTATTCGCCATCATCAATGGCTTCATGGGCTATGTCGCCAAGTACATTCCGGTGGCGGTGCGGGGCATGGCCGCGCCGATGAAAAAAGGCGCGGTCGAGCTACGCATCGATGCCAAGAAAAACGCCAGGTTAGTCGCTGGCAAAACGGGCGACGATGCCTCCAAGCAGGCAACGACACCGACCGGCAACAGCGCCGAGCCCGCCGCCCGTACCTGCACCGACAAATGCCCGGTCTCGATGGTGACCGGCGAAGAGTTATTGACGCTCAACGATGGCCAACTCGACGGTCTGCTGCCTTTCGAGTGGACACGCCTGTACCGAACCAGCGCGGTGGAAGTCGACTGCGGCCTAGGCTACGGCTGGAGCCATGCGCTGGCCCATCGGCTCGAAATCAAGGGTAACGAGGTCATCTGGACCGATCACGAAAATCGGTCGACGCCCTTCCCCCGTCCTAGCAAGCAGCGTCCTACGATTACCAACAGCCTCTCCCGTGCAGCTATTTACCTCGGTAGCGATCCCAACGAACTGATCGTTGCTCAAGCAGGTCAGCGCCCCTCCTTTTACCATTTCCAGCTTCGCAACGATGGAGCGCCCCTGGTTGCCATCAGCGACAGCTACGGCAATCGGTTGCACATTACCCGCGATGGTCGCGGGCAGATCAGACGCCTGGAAAACGGCGCAAGCCGCTGCCTGCTCTTGCGTTACGACGACCGTCGCATCATCGCGCTCGACTACCAACGGTTCCAGCCGGCGGACACCCTGGAACAGTGCTGGACGACTGTCCAGACGTTGGTTTCATACAAGTATGACGCCCAGCACCGTCTGGTCGAGGCGACCAATGCCGCTGGGGAAACCGAGCGTTACCGCTACAACGAGCAACACGTCATCGTTGAGCGACAACTGGCCGGCGGTGCGAGTTTTTTCTGGGACTGGGAGAACGAAGGCAAGCTGGCCCGCTGCACTCGTCACTGGGCCAGTTTTTCCCAGATGCAAGCGCGTTATGCCTGGGACGATAAAGGTAGCGTCACCGTAACCAATGCGGACGGCAGCAAGGAGACCTATACACACGACGACAAGGCGCGGCTGACCAGCAAGACCGATCCGGACGGTGCGCAGCATCGCAAGGCCTATAACGAAAAGGGTCAGTTGATCGCGGAGCAAGACCCGCTGGGCGCCGTGACCGAATATCGCTACGACGAAGACGGCTTGCTGATAGCGGTCATTCCGCCAGAAGAAGAGGCGGTGATTTACGAGCACATCAATGGATTCGTAAGTGACGTCCACCGTGGCGAAGCCAGCTGGAAATATCGCCGCAATCAACAAGGTGACATCACCCAGCAGACCGATCCAGATGGAAACATCACTGACTACCATTACAGCGACCAAGGTCGCCTGATCCACATTGCCCACCCCGACGGTAGCCTCCATTCATTGGCCTGGAACAAGCTCGGCCAATTGGTTGAGGAATGCCTGCCCGACGACAGCCTGCTTCAATACACCTACGATGAGCTCGGCCGACAGGTCAGTCGTCAAGACGAACACGGCGCCATCACCCATTACCAATGGGACGCCGTCGGCCGCTTGCTGCAAACCACCTTGCCCACCGGCGCGACCCGCGCCTGGAGCTACAACGCCTACGGCAAGGTCACCGCTGAACGCGACGAACTGGGGCGCATCACCCGCTACGAATACGCCGACGACCTGCACCTGATCAGCCGCCGCCTCAACCCCGACGGCAGCGAAC